>NZ_QPIP01000016.1 GCF_003344345.1 Wolbachia endosymbiont of Cylisticus convexus
AATACCAATGCCCATTAAGGAGAGAGCGGATAGACAATAAAGAGAAAAAAAGTCCATACTGAAACAAGTAAAATAGCGGGGTAAAATAGGATTAAGATCAAAACTATTAGATGAACAAGTGGTGGAATCGGCAAGAAAAATGCTGAAGAAAGTAAGAAACAATGCATAAAAAAACTAAATGCTGTAATTGCTAGCAAAAAAGCATAGCATAACGGCTGTAGCAAAGATATGCTGCATTTCAAGAAACGCAGTAACTTCATGACTTAAAATTTGGAAGAGAAGAAAAACTATTTGCTCCTGCTCAATGCTGTAAAAAAACTAGATTGAATCATAGCCAACTTGAGCAAGTTGAAGTATGGATAGAAGAAAATCCTAATATTACTATTAAAGAAATGAGAATAAAGATTCAGAAAAAATTTGGTCTGAATGTCAGTAAGTCTACAGTGCACCGTAATATATGAAATTTTCATATATTACACCAACACAATGTACAAGATAAAAGAAAACAAGAGGAATTCAAAAAAAAATCTCAATGAAGTTATTGGCAAGTATCTTGGAAAAGAGCTGTTTTTCTTTGATGAATCGCGGTTTGGCACACATTCGAAAGTCGGACGTGGTTGGTTTAAAAAGGGCATCAGGACAAAGGTTAAAATAAAATTAGGTAGACAAAATTTTTATCTCTACAGTGCAGTTAATCCTAAAAATGAAGAGAACTCTAGCTTATTTGCACCGAATGTCAACACTGAATGTATTTCTTAAGCAGATGTCCCAATATTTAGGAACAAGAGAGGCTTTTTTAGTTATGGATTGTGCTAGTTGGCATAAGTCAAAAAATTTAAAGGTGCCTAAAAATATTGAGATTATGTACCTATCACCATACTCGCCTGCAGTTGCAAGACTTTGGTTATATATAAAACAGAACATTTTGCGTAATAAAATATACGATACAATTACTCTCCTTGAGTTTACTTTGTGTAAATTTGTTGCTTCCCTTGCCCACTCTACAATTAAACAACTCTGCTATGTCTCCTATTTGTCCTCCTCATAATGAGAATTGGTATAAGTATTACATGTGTGTGCCAGAATAACAGAAGACTTGCTGTAAATCAAAAGATATAAGAAGAAGGTAAGGAGTAATGCGATGGCTTTACTGCATAGCTAGTTAGAGGGAGGACAAATGGAAGGAAAATCTTATAAAGCGAGTTCAAAAGTAGGCATAACGATGTCAGTGAATTAAATAACATTTAATGGGAAGTTCTTGCGCACGATTTATTTCAGCTAAAACTGAACCCAAATGTCTTTTTACTCTGACCCTACTGCAACCTTTTTATACATTCGTCTTTACTGAGAATTATCATAATATCAATGATTCCAGGTGCATCCATTACCCCTGTTATAGGTGCACGTAATGAGTGGTATATATCGCTCATTTTCATATTATGTAATTTCGAAAATTCCTTGATCTGAGCAGATAAAAAATTCTTATTCCAATCTTCATCACCTATACTCGAAAGAAATGATGCAAGTAACTTAATTATATCTAGGTTAGATTTGACAATTTGCTGAGCTTCTTCACTCAAATCAAGTGGCGGATCTTGAATATAAAACTTTGCTAAATCCAGCAGTTCGGTTAGATAGTTTGCTCTTTTCTTTAGCTCTGTTAGTCCCTGTAATAAATAATTCTTTTTCTTATCAGTCAAAAACACATTACCACCTGTCATCCAAGTAGCTGACACTGGTTTTGTCTTTCTGGTCACGCGCTGGAAGGATTGGGTTAAAGAAAAATCTTTTGCATTACTCTCGAACATTGGAACAATAATACTTAAAATATCTTCATTGCTCATATTGTTAATATAATGGTTATTCAAATGTTCCAGTTTTTTAAAATCAAGCCGTGCAGGTGAACGACCGATATTTTCCAAATTAAACCACTCTATTGCTTGATCATCGCTAATAATTTCATCATTACCATGACTCCAACCAAGTCTAAGCAGGTAGTTACGCATTGCTTCTGGCAATATTCCCATCTTTTCATAATCGCAAACACTTGTATCACCATGTCTTTTAGATAGCTTATTCCCGTCTTCTCCATGAATAAGCGGTACATGTGCAAAGCGTGGGACATCAAAATCAAGAGCCTGGTATATCAGTAATTGTTTGAAGGTATTAGTGAGGTGATCAGAGCCACGTATAATATCGGTTACTTCAGCATCATGGTCATCAATCACTACAGCAAAAATATATGTTGGAGTATTATCGGAACGCAAGATTACTATGTCATCAAGTTGGTCGCTATTTATCTTAACTTGACCGTATATTTTATCATCAACAACGATATCTTCCGAGTCTAGAACTTTAAAGCGAACAACAGGCTTTACATCTGGTGCCGAATTAGCACATTTATGCTTATATATTTTTCCTTCTTCTCTCGCTTTTACTTTCTTTTCTGCAACTTCATCTTCAGGGCAATAACAGTGATACGCTTTACCTTTTTCAACTAAAAGATTTGCAACTTCAATGTGTCTATCTATTCTTTTCGATTGGTATATTATTTCTTCATCATAGCTTATTCCAAGCCATTTTAACCCATCTGTTATTGCATCAATTGCTTCTTGTGTTGAACGTTTTCTGTCGGTGTCTTCAATCCTTAGCAAAAACTTACCACCATGATGCTTTGCATAGAGCCAATTAAATAATGCAGTACGAGCTCCTCCAATATGCAAGAATCCTGTTGGCGATGGAGCAAATCTAGTAACTATACCTGGCATATTTGTCTATTGTGATAATGTAACGGATGATAACTAAAATTTGCACTTGCAACAACGTAGAACTATTGTAGATTTAAAGGATTAATTTACATTTATTTTTAATAAACTCCATTGTATAATTTAGTGTTGGTTAATAGTTAGGTATGTTATGATCGGATCTACAGATGAGATAAAAAAACTTCTCTTAGCTAATGAAGCTAATGTCAGTTGGCGTTACATCGGCCCATTTGATAAAACAAGACAAATAGTACAGGCAGATAATCTCTTGCATCTAGCTGCAAGAATACAAGACAAAGATAAATTTGTAGACATTTGCAGGAAGAACATTGCTTCTGTAACTGCGCATAATGAATATGGAAATAATCCATTTCATGAAGCAGCAAGGAGTGGGGTTTTGCTGCCTGCAGTAAAAGATATTGTGCGTTGCTTAGAGACGGAAGCTGATAACAAAATTATAAAAGCACAAGAAGCTGGAGATCGGAAAGAAGTAAGCAGATTGAAAGAGGAACTCAAATGTAATAAAAAATATATAAAAGATGCGCTCTGCAGTAAAGACCATGCTTTTAATAAGAAAAGGGAAACTCCTCTTTATTACTTAGATGCTACACAACAGAAAGAAATTAAGCAAATTGCAGATATAAAATGTGGCTTTATATGTAGTAAGAAGTTTCATATATGCCTATATATAGTAGGGGTTATAGTATGTACTATCGCTATGTGTGTATCTTTGTATCTTCTATTTTCGGTTTCTCAGTCTCTTGCATTAGCTTCAATAGCGACAATAGCTTCTGGAGGGTCTTCATATCTGTTATTTAAGACATGTAACGAGGTATATGGTTTGTATAACGAAAGTACTATAGTGGATCCTGATGCTATGCAACTTTTAGAGGGTGGTTTAACTCCTTAGTATGAAGTACTTGCAGGCAATAATTTACTTTCTTAACTGAAGAAAGTATACTGATAAGATGATAAAAAAGAAGTATAGTAAAATTTTAATAGCAAATAGAGGAGAGGTTGCCTGCAGGATAATCAAGACTGCGCGCAGAATGGGTATATCTTGTGTATGCGTGTACTCAGATGCAGACGCAAATTCTGTACATGTAAGACAAGCAGATGAGTCGAGGTACATTGGTCCTTCGCCTTCTTGCCTTAGTTACTTAAACATCGAAAAAATATGCGAAGTAGCGATTGAAACAGGTGCTGAAGCGGTTCATCCTGGCTATGGATTTTTGGCAGAGAATCCAGATTTTCCACGTGCTTTGCAGAAGCATAATATAGACTTCATCGGTCCCAGTGCAAAAACAATAGAAGTTACAGCCAACAAAATAACAGCAAAAGAAGCGGCAAGAAAAGCTGGAGTGAATGTAGTACCAGGATATATGGGTAAGATCGAAGATGCTGCTCACGCAGCCATCGTTGCTGAAGAGATTGGCTTTCCCGTTATGCTCAAAGCTGCATCAGGTGGTGGTGGCAAAGGAATGCGAATTGTAAATTCCAAAAAAGAAATTGAACTAGCATTCACATCAGCAACAAATGAAGCAGAGAAAAGTTTTAAAGATGGCAGTATCTTTATAGAGAAATATATAGAGTTACCAAGACATATTGAAATACAAATCATAGCGGATAAATATGGCAATATAGTATGTCTTGGAGAGAGGGAATGCTCAATACAAAGGAATAACCAGAAAATAATGGAAGAAACTCCAAGTCCATTTATTAGTGAAGAAGTAAGACAAAAAATGTATGCCCAATGTGTTTCTCTGGCAAAGAAAGTTGGTTATTTTTCAGCAGGTACTATCGAGTTTGTTGTTGATAAAGACCAAAACTTCTATTTTCTTGAGGTAAATACGAGATTACAAGTTGAGCATCCAGTAACAGAATTTATAACTGGAATAGACATAGTAGAAGAAATGATTAGAACTTCCTGTGGAAAAAAACTAAGGTTTGGTCAGAATGACATTAAACTTACTGGTTCTGCAATAGAAAGTAGAATTTGTGCTGAAGACCCATCAAAGAAATTTTTCCCTTCCAGCGGAAGAATAAAATATTACGATAAACCGGATGAAAATGATTATGTAAGAATAGATGATGGAGTTGCTGCAGGTTCAGAAATCAGCATGTTCTACGATTCGATGATTGCAAAAGTTATAACATATGGAAAAGATAGAATAGAAGCAATCAGCAGAATGCAAAAAGCATTGTCTGAATGTTATATAGAAGGAGTAACAAATAATATAGAATTTCTAGAATCCATTTTCCATCATCCAAACTTTATTGCAGCAAAGCTCCACACAAGATTCATTCCAGACCATTATCCCAGTGGGTTTCAAGGCAATTTTATTACAGAGGAATATATTAAAATATTTATCTTTGCTGCACTGTATGTTCATTTAGAAAATGAGGTAAGGTATTACAATAAGTCAGTGGATGAAACATCAGATTCGATGTCATTCCAGCGCGTGACGCTGGAATCTAAAAAAAAGAAAGAGTGGTCAAGCACTGGGATGACGCTTTATGGCATTGAAACGACAGGTGACCGTGCAAGAGATTTATTCATAGTGAATATAAATGACAATGAGTACTCCATAAATGCAAAATACCAAGATAATACATTAACAACAGTATATAATCACAATAAATACTCCGTGGTGGGTAAGTGGAAATCAAGTTATAGATTGCTATATATCACAATTAATGATGATACCAATATAGCACTTAAAATAGAAAGGCAAGGCAGCAAGTACTTCATAAGACATGCGGGTATGAAAGCTGAATGTTGTGTATTGAAACCTCACATAGCTGAACTAAGCAAGTTAATGCTAAATAATGAAACAGAAGGGATTTCAGTAGATGCTGTAAAATCCCCAATATCTGGCTTATTAGTTAAGTTGCACGTAAATACAGGAGATCAGATAGAAATAGGACAACCCCTGTTTGTTGTAGAGGCAATGAAAATGGAAAATATTATATGCGCTGAATCAGAAATGGTGATAAAAAATACCCCTGTTAAAGAAGGAAAAAATGTACAGGCTGGTGATTTGGTATTAGATCTGCTTTCTTAAATAACACAAGCAGTATAAACCTGATCCAAATAAGATAAACGAAAACATTTGATGGGCTATAGCAATTGATATTGGTATATGCAGCAACAAAGTGACTACTCCTAAAATTACCTGAATGATGACGGAGAGCAGCATAATATATGCTGGTTTTACATTGGCATTTTTTATTGTAAATACTACTGTCAGAACTAATATCAGCAATGCCAGTACTCTATGCACAAATTGCACTGTTGCTCTGTTTTCAAAAATATTGAGCCATGTAGGTTGTAAGTAAAATAAATCTTCTGGAATAATGTGTCCATCCATTAGTGGAAATGTATTGTAAATTAAGCCAGCATTTAATCCCGCAACAAATGCACCAAAGATTATTTGTACTGCGATTAGAATCAGAGTAAGTGTTATATAATATATACTACTGTCAATGGATTGAAATTCTGTCATCCCAGTGCGTGACACTGGGATCCATTTAAAAAATTTAAGAAAAGCATAGATTCCAGTGTCACGCACTGGGATGACAACATTGCTTTTTTTTCACGCAAGGCAATTCTGAAGTACATCTAGTCCTAGTTTTGTTTTGTAAACTTATCTGATAGTCAAAAAATTGATACAACAATAATGCAAAAATAACCAATGCAAGCAGTAAGTGAAGTGCAAGCTTATAGTGACTAACATGAGGATTGGCTACCAAACCGCTTTTAACCACATACCAACCAGCAAAAGCTTGTAAAATTCCAAATAATAGTGCTATAGATAGCCTTATTACTGCCTTTTTAGGTATTGTTTTTTTTAGTGTAAAGTATATAAATGGTAAGATAAAAACTAAACCTGTCAGCCTTGCAATCAATCTATGCACATATTCTATTAAGTATATGGTGCGGAACTCTTCCATATTCATACCGTAGTTAAATGCTTTGTATTCAGGTGTAGCTTCATATTTTGATTTTTCTTTTAGCCAATCTTGTTCACTCAGTGGTGGTAATGTTCCGGTAATAGGTTTCCATTCCGTGATTGACAATCCTGCTTTTGAAAGTCTGGTAAATCCACCAATCCCCACCATGAAAATCACCATGACAGAGCAGAGAAAAAGCCAAATAGCTACAAATTTTGCTTCCATAAGCCATGCTGAGTTTTGTTCCATTGCTGAGGGTGAATAACAAATTCCCACAAGGCAAAAAAAGCCGCAACGCTATGTAGCAGATTATAGACGGGAAAAAATATTGATACTATATAAAAATAAAAAGGCATTTTTTGCTGTTTAATAGCTACTATCAAAAAAATCAAGTTAATAACGTATACTACTATAAAATAATATAAAAATAATCCGCTTAAAACTTGAGTTAGTATCAATGAAAGTAACAAAAAAGGAGTAGTGAAAAATATAAAGGCTGAGGAACCAACAAAAAGGTTTAATAGCAAAACTCCTTTGAGCCCAATATGCTTAAAAAGTAATTTTATATTTTTTAAATGAACAATGTAAGTTTGCATATAACCTTTGATCCAGCGTGCTCTTTGCTTGATCCAAGCAAAGACAGTAGTTGGTGATTCTTCCAATGTTTCTGAATCAATAATTCTGGTTTTATATCCCATTTGTGCAAGTCTCAAACCGAGATCAGCGTCTTCAGTGACATTGAAAGCATCCCAGAAAAGCACTTTCCTTAAAATTTCCACTGAAAAATGGTTACTGCTACCACCTAAAGGTATTGGCATGTTCATTTTTTGAAATCCAGGCAATAAATATTGAAACCAATTCATATATTCTAGAGAAAAGGATTTTGTAAGAAAATTACAATCACAGTTGTAGTAATTTAATTTTGCCTGTACACAAGCTAACTTTTTGTCACCCTTATTAAATTCAATTAGTGCTTTTTTTAACTGCAATGGATCTGGCTTGTCATCTGCATCATATATTACCACATACTTCCCTCTAGCAAAGCTCATAGCATAATTGCATGACTTAGCTTTTGTTCTAGGTAAAAAATGAGGCACTTTTATTACTTCAAAATACTGCGGTAAAGTGCATTTTTCTATCGCTTCCAACATTTCTTGGTCATCACTCTCTATCAGAAGCTTTACATCTAATTTTGATTTTGGATAATCCAAACTTTCAATGCTCTCAATCAATTGCTTTATAATCGCATTCTCTTTAAAAGCAGGCAATAAAATAGTATATACAGGTTCATTTAGCTTACTATAATCCACTTTTTGGCTAGAAATTTTACGTAAGCCAAAAATTTTAGTTACGAATTTGAATAAAGAACTAGAACATCCAACTATGAATATCAGCATCAAAGCAAAATATGCATATTTCTCTGTCAGTGTTAAAGTCGAAATTATAACAAAAAAAGAGGAAAAAAATATTGAACTGAGCCTAATACTTTTAGCTGAAAAATTAGGGTTCTTATAATATAAGTAATTGCCTGCAAATTCTGAAATACCAAAGTGCGAGTTAAGAAGATTTAAAATCTGTTCACTGTTCGCTTTTATTAATACGTAGTCATCACCGTAGTAAGCCTTGATCCAACCATTGATATCTTGATTTGCACTTTCAACTATAAAGAAAGTAGTACTATTTAATTTTTGCCAAGGAATTATATTAAATTTATAATAAAAGAGTTTTTCTTGTTCTTTGCATAAACTAGAATCAAACTTAATTTTTCCTATATTATCAGCCTGAAGTATAGGCATTAAACTTAATGCAATTTTTTACTTAAGTCACGTGAAAACGAAGATATGACCTCACTACTACGCTTATCATCTTTACGTTCATGCATTATTTTCTTTACAGCATCAGCAGCTATACTTGCTGTGTTAGCTTGTAAATCTCCAAGAGCTTTTTCAACTTGATCAGTGACTTTCTTCAAGTTAGAATGGATATTGTCATCTAATGTCTGATCGAGCTGCTGTTTATTGTGCTTAATGATACTATTAGCCTTATCAACTGCTTCATTCATCATTTTGTTAACTTCTGCATCTAATTTTTTGTATTTTTCAGAAGATTTTTTGTAATACTCCAACATATCTTTCCTGAATTTTTCAGTTTCTTCACTTGAAAATTTGCTTTTATTATGCTTATTGTTAAGTGCATTTTTTATCACTTTCTTTAGCAATTTATATGCAAAGACAAGACCTGCCAAGAAGGCAAGACCGATAATCATTGATGTAGACATAAAAAAACTCCTAAAACTCTTCAGATACCAAGCTAGCAACAAACTCCTCTTCAACCTCAAAATTAGTTAACTTAGTATAGTAAATCAAAGCAATATTAGTAGCCATCTGTTTTAATTCATTAATGTATTCAGATTTAAATTTTTCTACTCTTTCTTCAACAAATTTGCTTACTTTTTTATCTTCCTCTTCTAATATATTCTTAACATTAGATCTCATTTCTTCTACCTGAGCAAGTGCATCATCTAGGATTTTTTTTGCCTGTACTCTGGCTTGATTTAAAGCTGCATTATATTTTACAACTTGATTTTCTACAAGTTGCAAAAGGTGAACAGAACTACTAAAAGAATTCAATACTTCTTTACTTCTAGTGCTTATTACTTCTTCCAACTTTGGTAAAAATAAGTAATTCACTATGGAAAAAAGTGAAGAAAAAAAAATTAAAAACCAAAAAATTTGAGAAGAGAAAGTTGAAACATCAAGCTGTGGCATCTGTTAAGCAGCAAATATTAATAACATTGCAAGTACAAACGCAAGCAATCCCATTATTTCAACCATAGCAGCACCAATATAAACGTAACTTTTCATTTTACCTTCTGATTCAGGGTTTCTCGCAATCCCATTTAACATAGCAGAGAAGATATTAGCTATACCTAAGCCAGCACCGAGCATTCCAAACACAGCTAAACCAATTGCTATAAATTTTAAAGCTACTAAATCCATATATTACCTTTAACTATTTCTTTACATTATTAATTGTAAAATATTCTGCAAGGAAGTCAATTACTTTACTGCATCTGACAAATATACACATGTTAATATAGTAAATATATAAGCTTGCAAAACTGCAACAAATACTTCAAATCCTATTAGTGCAATTATAAACAAAAAAGGCGCAGGAGTGAAAAGTACGTTCATATTCACAATAAATCCCGCTATCACTTTGATGATCGTATGACCAGCAATCATATTTGCTGCAAGCCTTATTGATAGACTAATCGGCCTTACTAAATAAGCAAATAACTTAATAATAATTATTATAGGCGCAAGCCATGAAGGAGTTCCTTTTGGTAGCAATATACGTAAAAATTCTACTCCCCTTTCTTTAAACCCAATAATCGTTATATAAATAAAAGTCACCATAGATAAAGCGAAGGTGACTATTACATGACTTGTGACCGTGAAACTATAAGGAAGAACACCAACTAAATTACACGATAAAATGAAAATAAATACTGTAAATATCAAAGGAATGTGCTGCAAACCTTTGCTTCCAGTATTATTTTCTATTATTGAAACAACAAAATCATATACATACTCAACTGCAGCTTGTAAATATCCTGGTATTACTGCCCCTTTTCTTACTCCAAGAAGCAAAAAGAGCATTGTCAACATTACCGAAATCATCATAAAAAGAGATGAGTTAGTAAAGTTTATGTCATACCCAAATAGTTTTGGTAACTCTATTATTGTATATACTTTAAATTGTTCTAGCGGATTTAACGCCATTTTGATCTTATGTACTTAAACTGTAACAGTAAATAAAGTATAAATTTTATAGGATAAAGTCAAGAATTAAGATAGAAAGCTCTATGTCATTATAGCATTAGCATATTAACAAAGTATGTAATGAGAATGCTAATTATAGTCAGCTACCAACTTTATTTTAAATTCTTGACTTAACATCTCATTTTAACTATAATTTAATTTTAATATGAGGCAATTATGAGTGAAATAGATTTTACTAATCTACCTTTAGGTTTAGAACAGGAATGCGGCAACGGGTACATCAAATTTACAGATTATTCTTCTAACCCAGACACTGGCCTTTTCCACATGGCAGGTGAAATGCTAGATGAAAGCCATAATATTATAGGAAATTTCACTGGTGATGCTTACACTTATAACTTTCATATAGATGATCACAATATGAATATTTAACTCTGCATGGAGATGGATTTAAAAGGTGATATAAAGAAAATTCTTTCTTTGTAGAAAAATGGTATATAAGTAGGCTTCTCTGTTGTTTCTTGCAATATAGAAGCCATTTACTACAACAAGCTTTGAAATCATTATATTTTACATTACAATAACTTTTTGTTTCTTGTTAGATAGATGAAATTCACATTATCTTGGTTACTAGAGCACTTAGAAACTAATGCTAGTTTAGAAGAAATCACTGATAAGTTAACCCATGTAGGACTGGAAGTAGAAGATGTGGTTGACAATACCAAATTAGCTGGGTTTGTTGTTGTAAAAGTATTAGAAGTTGCACCTCACCAAAATGCTAATAAATTAAAACTATGTAAAGTAGACAATGGAAGTAAAATTCTGCAGATAGTCTGTGGAGCACAGAATGTTAGAGAAAATATGAAAACTGTACTTGCATCTCTTGGTAGCACATTACCAGAAAGCGATTTCACAATTAAGCCTGCAAAAATACGAGGAGTGCTAAGTGAAGGAATGCTCTGTTCTGCTTCTGAACTTGCGCTGACTCAAGAGGAAAGTGAAGGAATAATCGAGCTTTCTGATGATTATAAAACAGGAGATAAATTTTTCAATTGCGATCCTGTAATTGATATAAATGTTACTCCAAATCGTGGAGATTGCCTAGGTGTTTATGGAATAGCACGTGATCTAGCAGCAGCTGGAATTGGAATATTAAAGACTTTAAGCGTTCCACAACTTACCAGCTCCATAAATTCACCAATCGATGTTGAAGTGAATGACGGGGAAAGTTTTATTAGTGGAATATACATTGCCAATGTAAAAAATAAAGAGAGCCCAAAATGGTTAAAAGATAAATTGGAATCGATAGGAATGCGCTGTATTTCTGCAATAGTCGATATTACTAATTACATTATGATATCTTTCGGGCGCCCAATGCACGCATATGATGCAAAAAAAATAGAAGGAGAGCTTGTAGTACGCAAAGCAAACGATGGAGAAAAATTTATTGGTTTAAATGGTAAAGAATACTTATTAAACAAAGACATAAGTGTTATTTCTGATGATAAAAATGTTCATGGAATTGCTGGAATTATAGGTGGTAAGTATAGCGAATGCACTCTTGAAACTACTGATATCTTTTTAGAGTCTGCTTGGTTTGACCCCATCTCTATCACTAAATCTTCAAGGCAACTTGGCATCTCCACAGACTCAAGTTACAGGTTTACACGCTCAGTTGATCCTGGATTTACTTTCGATGGACTAAGTTTTGCAACTCAGATGATTTTGGACCTATGCGGTGGAGAAGCCTCAAACGTGGTATCTGCTGGTAGTCTGGATGAGGCTGATATCAAGGTGAACCTTGATTATCGAGACATAAACAAGTTTGGAAGTGTATCTGTACCACCTGATGAGGTATTCAATATTTTAACAAAACTAGGATTTAGTGTTGACAAAAAACCGAAGGTAATTGGGATATACAAGTACCAAGCTGGAGATCGGACGTGACAATACCTGCTGACCTAATTGAAGAAGTAACAAGGATATACGACTATGACAAAATAAAAGAAGAATTACTACCAAATAATGTTGAAGAAGTAGATAGTACATACGACAATTTGCGTATTTTGATGACAAACAGAGGGTTTCATGAAATGATAACTTGGTCTTTTATGAGTGAATCAATAGCTGAAAAATTTGGTTACTCGGATAAGTTATTTATTATCGATAATCCATTTAATAATAACTTCAATATAATGAGGCCAAGTGTCATACCAAATTTGTTGCAAGTCACTGCTGATAATATTGCCCATGGAGTATCTGATCTTGCAATCTTCGAAATTGGGCCGATTTACGATGGTGAAGCTCAGTCTAAACATGTCTTAAGTGGAATAAGAACAGGAAATAATTCGCCGCGAAACCATTATAACACTGATAGGAAGGTAGATATCTTTGATGCAAAAGCTGACCTTATAACAGCTTTGGAATTTTTTAACATCAACTGTGATAATTTAACGATAGAGAGGGCAGAAAAAGAACATTACCACCCAGGAAAGTCAGGTACTCTCTCTTTTAAGAATAAAGTAGCAGGTTATTTTGGAGAGTTGCATCCTAATATATTAGATCTTTTTGACATCAAGCAAAAAGTTGTAGGTTTTGAGTTGATATTAGAAAATATTGAAAATTTACCTATAAGTAGAAAAAAATTTATCGATTATAAATACCAAAGTGTAAAGCGCGATTTTGCGTTTATTATAAATAAAGACATAGCAGTAGGTAGTATAATTAATATGGTGAAAAAAAGCTCAAAGCTCATCACAGAAGTTTTGATATTTGATGTATACCATGGAAATAACATGGAGCCGAGCAAGATGTCTATAGCATTGTCAGTTACTTTCTGCTCTCCAACTCACACTTTAACTGAAGAGGAAATCCAAAAAGAATCAAATATGATAGTCAACTTAGTGTGTGAAAATACTGAAGGAACTTTGAGAGCTCATCATTAAGCCGTAATCACAGTTTCCTGATTTTGCTGTGTCACGTTTACTTCATCTAATTCACTTCTAACTAACGTCAATTCAATATTCTCAGAAAAGACTTCATATAACTTATCTCTTATACGAGGCAATATTAAATCTTTAAATATTTTTTCTCCATCAGGAAGTAGAATAGAGGGTTTGATGGAAGCAGGTAATTTCTCTACTACGTCTATTATTTCCTTGAAAGGTTGAATAAACACTTCTCCTGGTATTAAGCAACTTATCAGTTTAGAATCGACACTATTTACCACTTTTAGTTTGAATTCAGTCAACAATTCCTTCAGCTTATTATACGTAATACCTGCTTTTTCTAGATTCATCAACTCTTCCATAGTTTTTGTGAACCCTTGAACAGAAATTTTAAGCACATTTGTTATTTCACTACGCAAAGGTTTAAGACCACTTCCTAAATGAATTTTTACTGATGATTTCAATATGGTATTATGCTCTGGATCCTGTCCAACATTAATCCAACCACCATTTTTATTTTTATATAAATCTTCACGTAATTGTGCAAACTGTGGCGGAAATTTAATTTCGATATCCAGCATAATATCTGATTTATTAACCTCTGTTCCATGAAAAGATACTTCAATATTTGGATGTTGATTCTGATATGACTCACTGCCCTCTTTAAAAGCAGCAATTAAAGAATGAACTAGTCCTCTATTTAAAAGATAAAAAATAGCTAAAGCAATTGTTGCAGGAATAAGTAAGATTACAAATGTAGCAAAAATCACTACTGAAGCAAGAATACCATATGCCAATCTTTTTGCTGTTAATTTATTTTCTTTTTTTTTATTTTCCTCCACACTGATCTGCGTTTTATCATTTATTTTATATCTGCTATATAGGACTAACCCTAATGCAGTTAAAGCTACATAAGGAAGCATTAAAAATGCTAGAGCTACATTCAACACTCGTTTTTCTAGACTAGTTCGACTTATCTCCTTAAATATTTTACTTGATTTATTGTACCAAGAAGTAAAAAAAATCAGAGTCATAATCCTTATAATGAAATATATTCAGCGGAATGTTAAAACCAGAAGAAAATTCTTCCCCTTTCTTTGAACTATAAGAAACAGCAGCACACTTTTCTTCACCTAAACCACTATTATTGCCATCTAAGTTAGTTTCAGAAGTTGTAACAGCAACACACTCTTCCCTACCTACACTACTACTATTAGTTTCAGAATTTATAGTAGCACTTATCATATTATACCTGATTTAAAATATGCTTTATATGCTATAAGTACTAATAATTTCTAAAGATAAGGAGAGAGTCTGCTCTTTTATGTATTCACTTCATTATTTTTTTATCCTTTGCTTTGATTATTACTCTTATTTTAAAGGTTTATTTACCAGCATAAATGCCTTAGCGCGATTAAAGAAGGTAGAGGTAAAGTGGGTAATCTTTATATCAAATTAGCTTAGCTTTCTTCTTAATTGGCTGTGTCACGTTTACTTCATCTAATCTATTTCCAATCTTAAATTCAATATCCTTAAAAAATCTATCCCACGTTCCACGCAAATGCTCTTCTACTTTAGGCCACACATCATTTTTAAATGTTTCTCCATCATCAGAAAATACATTACCTAAAAAAGCTCCGATTTCCTCATAATTTGATTCAAAATGTTGAAGAAACGTTTCTCCTTCCTTATAAGAGTTGTGTGCTACATCTAACGCTTTTCCTTCTATACTCTCATCCCCATATATTGCAACGATAAGGCCTGTTTTAATATATCCATAACCTGTCTGAACAGCTTTTATAGGTTGCAGCCATGAACTCTTATCGCTTTTTGGTACATTATTTACTATATTTTCCACCAACCTGTTTATCAAAGGAGACAATAAATCTTGACAAAAATGTTTGATATTATCTTTTGTTTTAATTACAGGATATTTGATGCATTTTTCTGCCAAATAGTACTCAAGTTCCGCTTTCTCTAATAACTTTTTAACTGCTTCTTCACTAAAAGTCTCATGCTCGAATGCCTTTAGTAAATTATTCTCTATTGTTGCAAATTTTATTTTTTCACGAGATTCTAACTCTTCTCTATAATTATTTTTTGTTTCTTCATTTATCAATAATTCTTTTTTCTCTAATTCTAATTGTTCTAGTGCTTTTAGAATTTCTTGGTTATCTTTCAAGTGCTTCTCTATTAATTTTGTATTTGGATGCTTTTCTCCTCTTCTCTTTTGCTCATCTTCTAAGTACTTATTTAAATCCTCATTTCCTTCTATTATTTCTCTCAACAGTGCAGGTTGTTCCAAGCATTTTGCAATTTCTGCTCGATGCGCATTAATCCTTTTTACTAAATCTGGTGCCTCCCTTTTTAATAGCTTACACGAATTCTCTATACCCTTTGCTTGGCCTTTGAATAAACTTTGTATTTTACATTTCGTTATTTCTAAATATACCTTTGCTATAAGATCATTTACTTTATCTGAAACTTCTTTTAAACCTTTCTCACTAAAAGGACCTTTTATCTCCTCTTCTAAACCTCGAAACTGGTCTATTAAGCTTAGCGTGCCTAATAGGCCTAACTCACCTTTGGCTTTTTTCATTACTGATTTTACTAGCCTTTGCTCAACTTCTTGATCATCATACTCGAACTTAAAAAGACCTTCTAATTTCCTTTTTAAATCATCATTTGTTAAGTTATTTTTTCCCTCACCATATACTGCTTTCAATTTTTCATATATCCTAGTATATCTTTCTTGTCCTTGTTCTTTTAAATCTTTAATTATTTTTTTAGCATCATTCAGAGCTTCCTCTGTTTTTCCAGGACATGTATCCTTATAAACATCAATGATTGTCTCCTTAGCTATTTTCCCTTCCTCTTTAAGTCGTTCCCATTCTGCTTTAAATACAGGAAGCTCACTATCGTCCAAGGCACCCGGTACTTTTGCTCCTGCTTTTTTTAGACCTTTTATTATTATCTCTTTCTCATTTGGTAATTCCTTACCTTGACTTTCTAATTTCTGTTTCACTAAAGTATTTTTTAGCTCATCCTCCAGTGAAAAATCTTCTCCACGTCTATCTCGCTGAAATTTAATTGCTTGTACAAAGGCAACTTGATAAGCATTTTCTATTAAACGAGTTGTCAGCTTAGAATCTATACTACTCACCACTTTCAACCTGAACTCGCTTAACAATTCTTTCAGCTTATCATATGTAATCTCTTTCCTTTCTAGCTTCATCAGCTCTTCCATAGTTTTTGCGCATTCTTGGATCGAAGTTGCAAGCACATTCTTGATTTCATTGCGTAAGGGCTTAAGACCATTTTTTAAATTGATGTTAGTTGACAATTTCAGTACGATATTATGCTCCGAATCCCGCGTCACACTAAACCACTTATTACTTTCATTCTCATATAAGTCTCTAAGTAATTGTTTAAATTGTGGTGGAAACTTTATTTCCATATCCCACGCAATATTTGGTCCAGGAACTTCCTTTTCATGAAAAGACACCTCAATATTTTGATGCTTATTAGAATACTGCCCCATACTTATTTCAAGAGCAGCAACTAAAGAGTGAAATAAATCTCTATTTAAAAGATAAAAAGTAGCCAAAGCAATTGTTGCAGGAACAACCAAAGTTACAAGTACAGTCACATTAACAAAAATTGCTATTGCAGCAAGAACACCATATGCCAATCTTTTTGATACACCGGTTTCACTCTTTTTTGTCTTATCTTCCCCTACACCTTCTTGTTTCTTGCTGTTTGCTTTAAATCTACTGTATACGACTAATCCCAATGCAGTAAAAGCAATATAAGGGAGCATTAAAACTGACAGAGCTAAATTTAATACTTTTTTCTCTGGGCAAGCTCTGTTTATCTCTTTCAATATTTCGCTTGACACATTATACCAGGAGGTAAAAAAGTCAGAATTATAATCTTTATAATGAAATATACTGAGTGGAATGTTAAGGTTAGCTAACGGTTCTTGTCTTTCCACAGCATCAAAAAACTCTTCTTCCTCTTCTGAAGCAACAAGGCCTAAATCACTCTCTTCTTCTACACTAGAAACAGCTTCCATAGCATCAAAAAACTCTTCTTCTTCCAAAGCAACATTGGAAATAGATTGTACTTTACCTAAACCATCATTATTGTTAACAACTTCTCTGTAACCATCTGCAACAACTTGATTCATATTATCAACCTACTTGAAGCAATCTAAGTATAGCATAAACATTAGTAACTTTGCAACTTTATTAACTTAATACCAACTGTCAAATCTTGGTATCCTTTAGAATAGAAATCAGTTCCGATTTCTACATTAACCTCTAAAAATAAAGAAAGAGTCTGCTCTTTTATATACTCACCCCACCTATTTATTGCCTCTTTAACTTTCTCATCTTCTGCTTTGATTATTACTCTGATTCTATCTGATATGTGGAAATCAGCTTGTTTTCTAGTTTCTTGAATAAGCCTCACAATATTTCTCGCGAGCCCTTCTAGAATTAGTTCATCATTGAGCTCAGTGCTCAGAATAACAATTCCTTTATTGTTATCAAATACAGAAGAATATTCACTGTTTGCTTTTAACAATAGTTCATATTCACCTTTTTCTATAATATAGTTCTCTGTTTCATCTCCCAGAAATATCTGTTCGTTTTCAACTTGCTTCCACTTCCCTTCCTTAACGTATCGAACTAGTTTCTTGATTTTGTCTGGAATCTTCTTGCCAAGTAGCGGGAAATTTAGTTTTAGCTCTAATGATGCAATATCTTCAAGTCTGTTTACTAATTCTAATTTTTTTACATTTACCTCATCTCTTATTATCTCTTGATATTCATCTTTAAGAGAATCACAGGAAAACTGATGATAAATAATCATACTACCAAGTGGCTGTCTGATACGTATGTTAAACGTGTTTCTAATAGAGAATGCAGCATTGCATATTTCTCTTACCAAATCCATCTTGGCAATGAGCTGACTATCAAACTTCTCTAATTGTGGAAAATCAGCCAAATGAACAGATGTTTCTTCATACTTAAGCCCCTGCCATATAGCATCTGTTATCAGTGGCAATAAAGGAGCTACAGCCCGAAGTATGTAATAAAAAACTGTGTATAGAACATCATAAGCGTCAGTTTTATCTTGATCCAAATCACTTTTCCAAAAACGCTCGCGACTGCGACGAATATACCAATTATTTAGCACTTCAAAAAAATCTATCAGAATTTTGCAAGCCTCTTGAGAGTTATAGTTATTCATAGAAGCTTGGATACTTGCTACAGCTTCAAAACATTTGAAAATCATGTAGCGATCAATAGTACTTTGATAATCCTTACAAACTTCAGCTTTAATTCCATCTGCATTTGCATACATAGTAAAAAAGTGATAACTGTTCCAAATAGGTTTTATTACGTTTTTCAGAACATCTCGTATTGAGTTTCCTTCTTTATCAAGTAGCAAATTACCACCACAAACAATAGATCCAGAAAGCATAAGAAAACGCAGTGCATCAGAACCGTATCTATCAAAAACTTCCATTGGATCTGCATAATTATTTAAACGTTTGGACAATTTTTGCCCTTTTACATCCAAAACAACACCGTGGCATATGCAGTTCTTAAATGGTTCCCTATCAAACAAAGCAGTGGACAATACAAAGAGCGTATAAAACCATCCTCTTGTTTGTGCTATATATTCGGTGATAAAATCTGCAGTTTCAAACCACTCTTTATTTTCAAACGGATAGTGGACTTGTGCAAACGGCATTGAGCCAGACTCAAACCAACAGTCAAACACGTCAGGCACACGACGCATAACCGATTTTCCTGTTGGGTCATAGGGGTTTGGTCTTGTTAAAGTATCGATAAATGGTCTATGCAAATCATCTACTTTAACATTAAAATCTCGCTCTAGTTCCGCTATTGAACCATATACATCCACTCTTGGATATCGAGCATCATCTGATTTCCATACAGGGATTGGCGTACCCCAGAATCGATTGCGTGAAATTGACCAATCATGTGCTCCTTCAAGCCATTTTCCAAATTGACCATCTCTTATATGATTTGGCATCCAGTTAACTCTTTTGTTCAGCTCTATCATTCTGTCCTTGAACTTTGTCACAGCAACGTACCAAGAAGGCATAGTGCGATAGATCAAAGGAGTGTCAGTTCTCCAGCAGTGAGGATAATTGTGAATATGTTGCTCAGTCTTAAACCAACTCCCCTGCTCTTTTAATTTTTTATTACTGTATCATTGGCATCAAAAACATGAACTCCCGCTAAATCCGAAACTTCAGCAGTAAATCTACCACCGTTATCAACTGGACAAACAGCTCTAATATCATGGCTTTGGCAAAGGTAAAAATCTTCCTCACCAAATCCAGGAGCAGTGTGCACAACACCAGTACCATCTTCTGCTGTGACATAATCGGCAATGAAAATACGGAACGCATTTTTTGTATCTTTAAAGTAATCAAACAGCGGTCTATAAGGAAGACCTGCAAGATCATTCGCTTGAAGTTTTATATTGCAGTTTTCATATGGAATATTGTTTTGTTCAGAGTGGCTGATAAATTTTTCTAGGTAGCTTTCAGCGAAAATATAAATTTCACTGTTCACTGAACTCCTTTCATTAACTTCTGTCATCCCAGTGCTTCGACACTGGGATCCAGAAATAGATTCCAGCGTCACGCGCTGGAATGACACCAAAGAGTGGACTGACACTGCACAATACTTGATGTCCTTACCTATTGCCAGTGCTAGGTTACTCGGCAACGTCCAAGGAGTTGTAGTCCAAGCAAGCAACTTACATTTTTGTTTGAATTGCTTTGGGTTTTCTAAAAGCTCAAATGCAACAGTTACAGCTTTGCTAGTTTTTTCTCTGTATGCATTATCAAGCCTTGTTTCAAAATTGGAGAGAGGGGTTTCACACGCCCAGCTATATGGAACAACACGTACTGATTCATATACCAAACCTTTATCGTAAAGCTGCTTAAACGCCCACATAACCGACTCCATAAATGATTTATCCATGGTCTTATAGTCGTTGTGAAAATCTACCCACCTTGCTTGCCTATTCACATACTTCTCCCATTCTAATGAAAATTTCATTACAGAAGTACGACAATGGTTATTGAATTTTTCAATGCCAAATTTCTCTATCTCAGTCCTGCCCGATATTCCAAGTTCTTTCTCTGCACCCATCTCAGCCGGTAATCCGTGACAATCCCAACCAAATCTACGTTCAACCCTTTTTTGAAGCATAGTTTGATATCTTGCAAATGCGTCTTTGATGAAACCAGTGAGTAAATGCCCATAATGCGGAAGTCCATTTGCAAATGGAGGGCCATCATAAAAGACAAAACAATTATCCTTAGAACGCTTCTCAACTGATTGCTCAAAAATTTTGCTTTCCTGCCAAAATTTTATGATTTCTTTTTCTAACGACGAAAAATCAGGACTACTTACTGTATCAGGATAATGCTTTATGTTCATTTTGACCGGATAAAGTCAAAGAATATAGGGCTTTCCAGAAAATTACAAATTCAAAAACTCTGTTTCTATAAATATCGGTAGGTATTGACATTATTATACAACATATTAATTCACTAGACTTATTTATTTAGGTTGAAGATGAATAAAGACAATAACAGTTGGCCTTACCAGAAATTTCATGATGCTAACAAAAGCAGTAGTAAAAGCAGCGTTATTTGGGAATCGCGTTTTTATGAATACAATAATTCTGGAAAGATTGAGAAAATACGCTATCAGTGGGAAAAGAAAAAAAATCCCGCAAGTCTATTATATCAAATCTCATATGATTGCGCAACACAGAGTTATAGTCCTTTAAGTATTAAATCTAGATAGCTTATAAATTTGAAAAAAACTACACAAAATGCTTCTGTACAAGAACGCAGGAGCACTTTTTTCTAATTAGGCAGCACATCCCAATAAACTATTCTGCCGAGCTTCCAATACCCTTACATTTATTATTTTATCTTTATATTTACCATCAGGATCATCAATGCACACTGATTGCATATATGGGCTTTTGCCAATAATTTGAGCTTGATGTTTGCCTTTTTTATCGCTGAATAGAACAGGAATAGTTTTTCCTACCATACTCTGATTAAACTCAAGTTGTTGTTCACTAATTAATTTCTGTAAACGAAGAAGACGCTCTGTTTTAACCTCTTCTGGTACTTGATCTTTTCTTTCCGCTCCCGGTGTTCCTGATCTTGGACTATATTTAAAACTATAAGCTTGAGCGTATTTTACTTTTTCCACTAATTTCATAGTTTCCTCAAAATCTTTTTCGGTTTCTCCAGGAAACCCAACAATAAAATCAGAAGAAAACTCGATTTCAGGTTTCAATCTGCGAAATCTGTCTATTATTTCCAAATACTCCTCTGCAGTGTGCTTTCTGTTCATTGCGTGCAATATTTTATCCGAACCTGACTGCACAGGCAGGTGAACAAACGGCATGAGTTTTGGCTCTTCCGCATGTGCCAAGTAGAGAGATTCGTGCATATCCCTTGGATGAGAAGTTGTATAACGAATCCTCTCTAGCTTTTCAATTTTAGCAATATGACTAACTAACTTGCCTAAATCCCATACTTCCCCTTCGCATTCTCCATGGTAAGCATTGACGTTCTGACCAAGCAAATTGATTTCTTTTGCTCCGTTTGCAACTAATTTTAATGCTTCACGAAATATTTCATTTATTGGTCGTGAATACTCAGCCCCGCGAGTATATGGTACCACACAAAACGTACAAAATTTATCACAACCTTCTTGTATGGCAAGAAACGCAGAAGACCCCTGGCTATTGCCATAGCACTCATCTGGCAATTTATCAAACTTTGCAACTTCAGGAAAATCAGTGTTTATTACATGACCTTTACTTCTACTTGCTTTTACTATCAACTCCGGTAAAGTAGCGATACTCTGCGGACCAACAACAATATCAACAAAGGGAGCCCTTCTAAACACTTCTTCTCCCTCTGCTTGCGCTACACACCCAGCCACCACTATAGTCACTTCTTTTCTTGATGAATGAATTCTTCCAAGCTCTGAGTAAAGCTTTTCTGCTGCCTTCTCTCTAATATGACAAGTATTCAATATCACCAAATCAGCTTGTTCTGCATCACTAACAACGTTGAACCCTAGAGGCTTAACTATATTCTCCATTAAAACGGAGTCATAAACGTTCATCTGACAGCCGTAAGTCTTAATGTATAGGCCTTTCATATTTAAAATTCTTCATACAAATCCTAGCAAATTATACGAAAAACTGGATTCTAGTACAACAGTCAATAAAGATTGCTTGACAAACCTTCTCGCTTTCCTTACTATAACAGTAGAGGTATTTTAAGAGCTCAAAAATCTATCTCCGTCTGCAGACTTTTCAGTCAATTTCTCAATAAAAAGCGTATTCTTCAGTGTATGTGAGTGGGTGCACACACACATACTTAATTTCTGTCGTATATGCGCTGCATTTTTTTTATCTTTTTTATACAGGGGGATTTTATGTCCAGAATTCCAGATACTTGACCTTTATTCTTAGGCTAAAAACCAACTGGCGCCTATGGTTTTTATAAAGAAAATGTGGAAAACCACATATCAATCTTTACAGAGTGAAAATGAGGCACTAATACTACGTACACTGGAAGATTGCTATCAAGAATGTAGAAACAGACACTCTGATTCTATCAGACGGAATTTTTGCTATTTTGGATGTCAGGTAACTCATCCGCAGAATTGGCTTGATTCTTTCCCATCTCATTCACAAAAATCAACACTTAGTGAGAATTCAGAAGATTACACAAACCATGATAGCACAAATCCATTGCCCTTATATAGCAGCCAATTTTTCACAGCTTAAAAAATTTAACGATCAGAATTATAATTACAAACCAAAGTAAAAAGTAGACTTTTCCATTTCTACTTTTATACTCGTAAACTTAACTGGATGGCAGTGTCTAGGCACTGGCATGACATGGTAGGATGTCACGCAAGTAGCACTCTTTGGTGTCATCCCAGCGCCCAGACACTGATTTACTTTATAATGATGTCATTCCAGTGCTTGACACTGGCATCCTACAGATAATGTTCGTACAGCTGTGCCTCACGCGCTGGCTCTCTTAAATTACTTTAACTATAAATATTAATAAATTTACTAATTGTAAAAAAGGCAAAAGAACCCCCGGTCATTGTTTAATTTTCAGTATCGGCGCTTTTTAGTCTTAAACACTGCAATTTAGCTGCTTTTAAACGCAATTAATCTAAGTTACAAATGTTTAAGAAATTTACCAATAGAAGAAAAAGACAAGGAACCCCCGCAGTAGCTAGTTATTCTACTCTTTATTTTAAAATTTGACGTTGGGTAATGTCTTAAACAGCCCGTTTCAGCCTGTATAGGGAAAAATCCGGAAATTTTATAAAGACATAGCATGCACATAGTGCAAAAATAATACGCCAAATACAAGTCTTCTTGTCGTTTTAATCTGCACAGATTAGGAAGTTAAATAATATAGCTTCAATATTATGATAAGGGAATTGGCGAAACTTGTAAAGTAATTTTCTCGTTTCACCACAATAAAGGCTTTTCATGTAGGGGTTTTAGTAGTTTCTTACCAGATCCACTAATGTAGCAATATTTTCAACTGGAGTATCAGGAAGTACTCCATGCCCAAGATTAAATATAAAAGGTAAATCTCTAAAACAATCCAGTATACGCTCTGCTTCCTTAATTGCTTCTGCTTTATCGTAGGCCAAAAGACTAGGATTAAGGTTTCCTTGCAGAGGAATTTTTAGATTTGCTTTCGCCCATTCTATTGGAACATTATAATCTATACTTACTGCAGATACGCCTGTTTTCTCATAGTAATCCTTATAAAGATTTCCAGCAGAGCGTGGAAAACCTATTATAGGAAAATCAGGAAACTTATTCTTTATTGCCGAAACAATTTCCTTTGTTGGCTTGATGACATACCTTTCAAAAAGCTCCCACGGAAGTGCGCCAGCATTACTATCAAATAACTGAATAACATCTGCTCCAAACTCTATCTGTTTGATTAGATAAATAATTGTCGCTTCTGTTATTTGCTTAATTATTTCCTCTAAGTCCAAGGGACAGAAATTTAGCACCTTGGAAAAAGTTTTGCTACTACCACCCTCTATGATGTATGAAGCTACTGTCCACGGCCCACCAGCAAAGCCTATGAGGGACTTTTCTGCTGATAATTGGCTTCTTACTTTCCTTATGGCATTTAGAATTGGTAATATCTTAGCTTCAATTTCTTGCAGACTTTTTAACTCTTTAGCACTTTCTATAGGTTTTATTCTTGGGCCTACACCACGTATAAAACTTACATCACAACCCAAAACGTCAGCTATTATTAAAATGTCGGAAAAAATTATCGCTGCGTCCATGTCAAACCTTGTTATAGGTTGTAGTGTCAGCTCTACCACTAAATCTGTGCTATAGCATATCTCAATGAAATTATTCATGTTTTCTACTGTTTTGCGATACTCAGGAAGAGACCTACCAGCCTGGCGCATTAACCAGATAGGCATTCTCTCATTTGGCTTATTCTGCTTAATAATTCTTACTATTGTTGGTTTGGTGCTTTCCAATCTATTTTATCTACTTTTTTATATATTAAAGCATAGTAGTAGTAATAGTTCTATCAATAAATTGTTATTAACTTAAAATTTAGTAAAAATTAGTGTTACTTAACTTGTGGATAAATATGTTAATAACTTCTATATGCTATTGATTTTGCCTTATGATTTATGTGCATAAGTAAGATGTTTAGAATGTTAGTAATTTCTTTTATGGAAAAACTCTACTGTCATGTATTGTTATAAAATTATGTATATGCTATTAAAAAAGTTGTTGATCAATTGTTGGTATTTGATATCAACAATTAATTCACAAGTTAATTTGACATTATTCACATGCTTATTAAACATTTAATAACAGTTTTCTTGATAGATCTGATCTAAAGACATTTTCACCATTAAAGGGAATAAATTGAATAAGAAAAGAACCTTAGTAGAAAAAATAGCATACAGAATTTTTCTCTTCCTCTTCAATAAAACTTCTGTGTTAAAAAAGTGTGCATCTGATGCATTAATGAATGATCTGTCAGATCCTAGTATATTCAATAGTCTATTAAAATTCCGTGATTGTAGTATAATGGACATAATGACTTCACGTACTGAGATATGCGCAGTAGACATTGAGTCAAGCAAACATGAGGTAATAAAGAAGGTGAAAAGTACTTACCACACTAAGATACCAGCTTATAGGAATAACTTTGATAACGTAATAGGTTTTTTTTATGTAAAAGATGTTATTTTCGATAAGAATAAAAATTTTAATTTGAGAAATATTATACAAAGTGTAATATTTGTCCCATCCTCGATGAAAACAACAAATCTTTTTGTTAGGATGAAATCTTCCAAATCATATCTAGCTATTGTGTTGGATGAATATGGTGGAACTGATGGTTTAATTTCAATGACTGATCTTATAGAAGAATTAATACCAAATATTGATAACGGGAATGAGGTAAATTCAGAATACACCATTACTGAATTATCTCAAAGTAAGTTTGAAGTGTCGGCAAGGGCCCTTATAAAAGATATAGAGGAAAATCTAAAAATAGAGTTGCGTGACTCTGAAGAGGATTATGCTACACTTAGTGGTTTGATTCTTTCAATTGCTGGTAAGGTACCTTCTGTAAATGAAGTCATAAAGTATAAAAATGGTATAAAGTTTATCATCAAGGATGCAAATGAACGATGCATTAACAAAATAATAATAGACTTAAGTGATTACAAAAATTAAATTAAATATTTTTTGGTGAAAGGTACTTTACCTTGGAAGGGGGAGATTACAGTAGCCAGATGTGCAACTTAAGTAGGGAGAAACCATAGGCGTCAAGTTAAGAGAATACACCCAATATAGCAACCATTTAAGGTTTATTTGTTATATTTATTTTTTAAGAAATCTTGGTCTTAAATAAGATAATTTTTTTTAAAGAGTCTATAAATTACTAATTTTATCGTTTAATATCTAAAATAATTTTTACCGCTTCTCTTCTTGTATCTTGTAAAAAGCATCTAATGTTTTAAGCTTAAGCATTAGGTGGAGGAGGGAAGAACTCTGTTTCTCCTCTTAGATATAAAATCTGTAAGAAAGATAAGAGTTCCCTCCTCAAAAGTATAGGCTGGACGGTATCGTAGAAAGACCTAAATGGCTCTAATTCTGTATCCACAAGGTTAGCCTTACTTTTCGTTTTAAATGGTAACGTATGGGGTTATATATGATCAACAACTTTCTTGGAATTGATGTATCAAAAGATCGCTTTGATGTTTTTCTTTCATTCATAAGTAAAAAAGAAAAGCGTGAAACTAGGAAAAGGAGCTTTAAGAACGATGATCTTGGGTTTCAAGGTCTGCTGAGTTTTCTACAAAAGCATAATGTGGAAGAAGTAAAGTCATGCATGTGGTTGTTATAGCGAAGCTTTGGCTGAATTTCTGCACAATGCTGGACATTTTGTTAGTGTTGTAAATCCTTATTGTATTAAATCTTATACAAGGAGTAAGCTCGTAAGACAAAAGAATGATCAGACTGATGCAGAAATTATTGCTGATTATTGCCAAAGACAGGAACCAACTCGTTGGACACCACCTTCTTCTGAAATGAAAAAATTAAAACATCTTTATCGTTGCTCAGTTGCGTTAAAAGAATTAGTAAATAACCACCTAGAAAAAAAAGAGAGACTGCCTAAAGAAGTTGCAAATGCTTGTTGCAACGAATATAGTTAAAAAAATAGAAATAATAAAAAACTCCATACGCAAACTATTAAAGCAGCACAAAGAATTGTTGGAAAATTTTCAGCTTCTATTGACTATTCCAGGAATAGGAGAGGAATCAGCAATGGCTATTTTAGCTGAAATCCCTGACATAAAAGCTTTTAGAGATGCCAGGCAATTGGCAGCATATACAGGAGTTATACCGAAAAATATAACATCAGGTTCATCTGTACATTCTAAACCAAGATTAAGTAAATCAGGTTCACAAACATTACGTAAGGCCCTTTTCTTTCCTGCCATAGTAGCCAAGAATCACAATCCTATCATTGTGAGTTTTTGCCAAAGACTAAAGAAGAAGGGTAAGCATAATATGGCAATTGTGGGAGCTGCAATGCGTAAGCTACTCCATATCATTTTCGGTATCCTGACATCCAAAAGTGCTTTTGATCCAAATCATATCAAGAATTACAGAACTAGGATGTTGACTGTAGTTTAAAATCAAAAAATGCTTCCAATCCATTCAACATATTCACTAACTGTAATCTGTGTACTGTTACACAATCAGAA
>NZ_QPIP01000017.1 GCF_003344345.1 Wolbachia endosymbiont of Cylisticus convexus
GTCTACCCAAATTGGGATTTTTTGCTCAAACAGCTCATTGATAACACTATACTTTGAGCTAACTTGCGATTCGTCGAGAATAACCATGACATCAACTCCACGCTTTTTAGCTTGAACCAAGGATTCAGCAATAGGCTTCGAGGTAAATTGGTATGCTTGAACCAACACAGATTTTTTAGCATAGTCTACAGAATCAATTATTAGGTTGGTGCAATTTTCTCCAGGCGTGAAGCAGACTGTGGCTTTTGGGCAGGAAACACATCCCGATAAAAGCGAACAAGTTAATAAAATCAATAAATACCTAACCATGGCAAAATACATCCTTTCAGTTGACGGAGGAGGCATAAGGGGCATAATACCAGCCATCATTCTAGCAGAAATAGAAAAAAGAACAAGAAAGAGAGTAGCTGAAATCTTTGATCTAATGGCTGGTACTTCAACCGGTGGGATTGTTGTGGCAGGATTATGTAAAAAAGATAAACCTCAATATTCAGCCAATGATTTGGTTGAACTTTACCAAGAGTATGGACCATATATTTTTAAGTCTTCATTCTTTAGACGATCAATACTATCTTGGTTTAATTGTGCATAATACCCACACAAAAACATCGAATCGATATTAGAAAAATATTTTGGTGATGATACTCTACAAAACACTTTGAGTAATGTACTGCTTACCAGTTATGATATTCATAACAACCATCCTTTCTTTTTTAAGAGCTGGAAAGAAGATAGAAATTTTATCAAACTCAAAGATGCATTAAGAGCCACAACTGCAGCTCCAACATATTTTGCACCTAAGTATCTTAAGGTCAACCAAAAAGAAATGGTACTGGTGGATGGCGGAGTATTTGCGAATAATCCAGCTGCTTGTGCATATGCAAACAGTAAAAAACTTTTCCCTAATGAAGAGATTATTCTGGTATCAATCGGCACAGGTCGGCTATCTAATCGAATCAAGTACAGGAAATTAGGGAAAATAGCTTGGATAAAGCCCCTATTAAATGTGATGTTTGCTTCGAGCCTTGATGTAGTGAATTATCAACTAGGTAACGTAATGGACGACAGATATATAAGAATACAATCACACCTGACAATAGCGTCGGCTGAGATGGATAATGTAACACCTAAAAATATTAAATGTCTTCAGCAAGAAGCAAATGCAATGATAGAGGACAACCAGGAAGTAATAGATAAATTTTTGAAATGCCAAGCAAACTAAAGAAATTATACCACAAAGCAAAGAAAGGTTTAAAAAACATAGTTTCGTCCGAAAAATATACTAATGGCCAAGAAGCTAAAACTTCAAACGATAAGCCAAAACCGCTACATGAGCAACCTCTAAAGATGATGGAGAAAACCTCTAAAGCAAAAAAAGATAAAAAAGGAATAAAAGAAAAAATAAAAAGCTTTAAAATAAAGAAAGCAAAACCCGTAAAAAAAGAGCTAAAAAAGGGCAATACGTTCAAAAAAGGCTTCAAAAAGCTAAAAGCAAAAGTAAAAAATTAAACCCAATAAAGGTTAAAAAAAATAAGATCATTGGAAGCAAAAAGTTAGCGCTTTTACTGACTTCTGGCACGATTGTGGCAATTTTGCCGATGTTTAATTTGGCCCCTTTTCCAGCCTTAGCCATAACTTCGGCATGTGTTTTCAGTATTAATTTTATTGCAGTAAAAACGTTAAAGAAAGTTATCAAACAATGCAAATTGGCTGCAAGACCCGAAGCTGAGCCAGAAAAACTAGAAGAGGTATCTGTTGAACAAGCGAAATCTAAGCAAATTTTCAGAGATGGCAAATAGATTTATTAAATAAACAATTACTTTTGCTTATATCTTAATATAATATCTCTGAGTACCCTGTTTTTAATCCAGAATTCAAGTCAATTCATTTTTGGACACTCACCCAACTCATCAGCAGTTAGGCCAGATGCTCGCAAGATAATATCAACAGCAATACCTACCTTAACTAGATTTTTTGCAACCTTGGTCTTTTCTATTTTTTTTACTTTCTCTTTGCTATTCTTCATATCCCTAGATAAAAATTCTACTAATCCCTTCACTAATTCTTGCTCTTCAGTTTTTCTTAGTAAATTGAGTAGTTTATTCTCTTCATTATCTTCATTTGTTTTAGGCAGCAGAACTTTAATATTCACTGATAATGCATCTGATATTTCATATAATTTATCAAATAGTATGGCGGTATACCCTCTTTCGTACTCATGTATTTCTTTGAGTGTTACACCAACTTTATCTGCCAAATCTTTTTGAGTATATCTTCTTATCAATCTCCATTCTCTTATTCTTTGTCCTATTCTGTAATATATACAATCAATGCAGACTTCTTTTCTTGTATCATTATATTCGTAAGTAGATAAGCCGGTTGCTTGGGAAATAATATCAGTAGAAACTCCTTCTTTAACTAGATTTTTTGCTATTTCCAACCTTGCCTCTTCTTGATTGATTTTTTCGCTAATATGAACAAACCTGACTAATGAAGGTACTATTTTGCCTAATTTTTGATTCTCGTATATTTTCGTTAGATAGAGTATTTCCTCGTCTTCATAGCTGTCTTCCCTTACTATTACTGGTTCAGGTAATAAATCTACAACGTCAACTGATGATACTCTTGCTATTATATATAGTACTTCAATTGGAATAGGAATATACCCATTTTCATAATTGGTTACTTCTTGATATGCTAATCCGATTTTACTTGCCAACTCTGCTTGAGTACACCTTTGCATTAATCTACAATCTTCTATTTTTTCTCCTATTTTGCAGCTTATAGAACTAACATTGCTTACAGAAACAAACATATATACCTTACTTAGAAACAAATTTTCATGCAATTTGATCAGCGGATAAACCGATTATTTGCAAAATAATATCAATAGGAATTTCCCCTTTTACTAAATCCCTTGCAACTTTGATTCTTTCCGCTTTCCTCACTTTTTCTTCACAAATCCGTATGCCTTCAAACAAAGATTTTATTAGTGCATTACGTAGTTCTTGGCTCTCAATTTCTTTGTATTCTTTAATCAAATCAGGTAGCTCATTTTCTACTCTACTACCTTCATCTATTAGTAGATCCGTAATATTAATCGATAATGTTTCTGCCATTTCATATAATTTATCAAGTGGAACAGCAGTCCTTCCTTGTTCATAATTGCTTATTTCGTGACGTGTTGTACCCATTTTCTCTGCTAAATCCTTTTGAGTATACTCTCTCACTAGCCTCCATTCTTTTATCTTCTTTCCTATTTGGTAATAGATAGAATCCGTTTTTTCTTCAACACATTCATCAGCAGAGAGACCAATTGTTTGTGAAACAACATCAATAGAAACTCCTGCTTTAACCAAACCCTTTGCAATTTTTACTTTCTCTGCTTTCCTACTACTTTTCTCACTAATTTGGACAAATTTGGTTAATAAACAAAACATTCTACGTAACTCCTGACCATTAATTTTTTTATATTCTCTTACTAGATCTAATATTTCCTCTCCCTCATCTTCAAGACAGCTTTTTGATATAGGAATAAGATCCGTAATACTGATTGATAGTGCCTTAGCTATAGCGTATAACCTTTCGATTGAAATTCTACGGTTCCCTTTCTCATATTGCAGTATCACCCAATACTTTACACCAACTTTCTCCGCTAAATCCTTCTGAGTATAACCTCGCTCTAACCTCCAATTTTTTACTTTTTGCCCTACTTCATAGTCTAGACTTCTTTCCACGAAAAGAACCTTACATATAATATTTTCTACTATAGCTCAATTTTGTTAAGGCTCCAGTAAACTCTGGAACCTTAAAATTAACTGTAAATGGAGAAAGAAGGTTGTTTAAAGCCCCATAAAAGCCTCTTTACTGCCTTCACGTATTTTGTCTGTCCATGAAAACAATTTTTCACTTACCTCCTTCTGCTTTTCACTCCATATGCCACATCTAGTGAAATTACCTTTCTCTACTGCTTCTTGAAGTTTCACTCCCCCAAAAAGGCAGTTTTTTCCAATTTCTTCCCCTCTTTGTTGTAATTCAGCCCACATTTCCTTGTTTTCTACTCTCACTTGTACTTGATCATATTTTTTTATATCTTGGTACAATATAATATTTAGCTTACCAATGCTCGTAGGAAATTCTAACATGACAGAGCTGCCATCTGACATATCGGTATAGTTTCTTATACCTCCCTTCTCACTTTTAATTTCAACTGCATCATTGCCAATTTTTAAAATATTACTTCCTAACTCTCTGTTTGCTTCCAGTATTTTGGCTACCTCTACCTTACTATCATCAGAAAATTCTATATACGATGTTGTATTGTCTATCTCGATATCTATTAATTCTCCTTCTTGCACAGCACTTTCGCCAGCTTTTTCTAGTTCTTCTAGTTGCTTCTCTACCTGTGGCTGAACTTCTGGTTGTAGCTCATTACAGATTTCACCTATCAGTTTATTCTGCAGTAGAGTATCATGAAACTCTGCACCACTTAGCATTAATTTACGTATTAGCTTTTTTCGATCACTTTTTTCTAATCTGTGAAAATGTGTACCTAATACTACATATTCTGCGAAGCTCCATTCGCCATCATTACATGCATTTAGCCTTGCTCCAGCAGCTAGTGCTTCGTCTACAGCCTTGTGCAGTTCACTTGGACTTTTTGCTCTTACTACAGCACTTTTAAACCAGCTCAACTTTTCTGTATTTGGCTTTATTTTTTTTAAAGCTGAAGTAAACGGATTTAAATCTTCTGCTTGATCGCTTACAGGTTTTGTGCCATATATGTAATCAAGTCCCTTTCCGTAGTTGATTTGAACGTCTCTATTAGGGGAGGGCACTTCTCCAACCTTTTTAGCCTTATTAATTTTGCTTACAAAAGTGGACTGCTGGTTAGCACGCCCAATTCCTATAATAGCATTTAGCATCTCACCTTTTGATAATTTATCAAGATCAACGTTTAACTCGTAGATGCCTCCTTCCTTATCACCAAAAGGTACGATTATTTTATTACTCATACAATTACCTCCACTATTAAAAATACTTTTTAAGTGTACAATTGTTATACACTCTATTACTCATTATAAATTATAGTGAGTGGATTTGCAAATATTTTCTACTAAATCAGTTTAGAAACTAAATTCTTTCTTTCTGCTATAGCAATCCGTTTTCTCTAAAGCTAAAATAGCCCCCACTTGTGATAATAATATGATCAAATAATCTAACGCTTATAGTACTACATGCTGCTGCTAAGCTCTTTGTTACTGCTTGATCTTCTTCTGACGGCTCTAAGCTTCCTCCAGGATGGTTATGTGACATTATTATTAATGCTGCATTTTTTATTAATGCCTTTCTTGTAATTTCCTTTATGTATACTGGTGCTTTTTCCATTTCACCAATATAGGATTCTTCTCCAATTAGTTGACGCCTTTTATTCAAGTACAGTATTTTTACACATTCCCTCTCTGCATGACCTATACTTACGTTCAAGTATTCTACTAGCCCTTGTAAGTCCATTATTGGTTCACTCTTAAGCTTTTCTCTCAGTACCCTTTCTAGCGTTTCCTTAACGCACATAATCATTGCTACTGCAGAATCAGTTACTCCTTCTATAACTTTCAGATCATCCATTTCTCGACCTAAAATTCTTCCTACTTCCGTATAGCTATTCACCAGATTTTTAGCAATTTCTTGAGCCTGTGGTCTTTCATGTACTGCACTTAGAAACGTTTCCATTATTTCACGATCAAGTAGTGCTTTTCCTTTGCTTTCTAATATTCTGAATTCGATTTCTTCTTTACTTTTATTCATATAATTTACCCTTCACTAACAACAAACTTTTTTTTAATATTTACTGCTGCTTTTTATCAGCATTGGCATAGAGCCATAGCTTCCGAGTGAAGTCAAATCAATTTTTCAATCTTTTTTACTTATTTTTTCATGAATAGGCAAAGATATTAATACATATTTATTTTCAAGTTATGTAAAAAGGTTGTTATTAATCAATTATTTTAGAAATAACATCAGTAGAAAAACCTAACTGAAGTAAATTATTTGCAACTTTCATTTCCTCTGTTTTGTAAATCTTTTCTTTGTAAATTTGCTTTCTTTGCAAGAAAAATTCTACCCATATATTTAGCTCATCTCGTGATTCTTGATTGTCAATTTTTCTATATTCTCTTGCCAAACTTAATAATTCATTTTCTGCTTCGCAATCATTTTCTTTGTATTCCTTTATCAGATCTTCAACATCCACTTCTTGCTATCTCCCACAACCTTTCACTTAAAAGAGTAACGCTACCTTGCTCATAATGATGTATTTGCGAGGATCCCACATTAAGCTTTTTTGCTAACTCTTCTTGTGTATATTCTCTGATTATTCTCCACTTCTTGATCTCTTGTCCTCCGTTTGGCTCGTATCTCTCTTTATCAGCATATTCTTCAATTGATAAGCCCGTTGCTTGATAGATAACCTCAGTATCAAACCCTGCCTTAACTAGATTCTTTGCAATTCTTATTCTTGCTGCTTTTATATTACTTTCTTCCTCAGCTCGGACAGATTTGGTTAATGCATAAATTGCTTTGTGTCCTCCTGTTTTTTCTATGAAATTATACATTTCCTGGGTCTTGGCTTTGTCGAAGCAACTATCTTCTTTTAGTACTTTTCGTCTTGGAAAGAGATTTCTAATAGGAACTGATAATGCATCTGCTAATATTTTTAATTTCTCAATTGGAATGCCACATGCTCCTTGCTTAGCAGCGTATGATAGTTTATGCCTGTTTTGCCTACTAAATCTTTCAGAGTATATTTTCTTTTTAACCTCCAGCTCCTTACTTTTTGCGCTATTTGGTACCTTATCGAGATATTTACCATAAATATTATACAAGTTAATACTACCAAATAAAGATATACAAAATGTTTGCATTTTAGTTGAATATTTCTTCACAATTGTGTATAATTGTTAATGCTTTTTAGGTTGATCTCTTATGGCTCTTTCGAAGTTTCTCGATCCCAAGAATGATATATCGTTCAAGCGCATCTTCGGTACTGAAAAAAATAAAGATATTCTTATTCACTTCCTTAATGATATTCTCGGCTTTTCCGGAAAAAATGCAATACAGGATATAGAGTTCTTAAGTACTATTCAAGACCCTGATATTGCTTCTAAAAAACAAAGCATTGTTGATGTTCTTTGTAGAGATGAAAATGGGCTGCAAGTCATAGTTGAAATGCAGGTCGCTAAAACTAAAGGCTTTGAGAAACGTGCCCAATATTATGCTGCTAAAGCTTACTCAAGACAGGCTGATAAAGGTGATCAATACCATGACCTTAAGGAAATTATCTTTATTGCTATAGCAGATTGTATTTTATTTCCTGATAAATCTGAGTACAAATCAAAGCATACTATTCGGGATGAAGATACTAATGAGCATGATCTAAAAGATTTTTACTTTATATTTATTGAGTTGCCTAAATTTCCAAAAACAAAAGAAGATCAGCTTTCAAGTATAGTTGAAAAATGGGTCTACTTCTTTAGATATGCAGACGAAACTAGTGAAGAAGAGCTAGAGAGAATAATAGGAAGTGATCTAATAATTAAAAGAGCATATGAAGAACTAAATAGGTTCAATTGGTCAGAAAAAGAATTTATAGCCTATGAACAAGAGATCAAGCGTATTCGTGATGAACAGGCTGTCCTTGCTCAAAAACTCGATGATGCTACTCACAAAGGTAGACTAGAAGGCATCCAAATCGGCCATGAAAAAGGCAGAAAAGAAAGAGAAATTGAAGTGGCTAAAAACCTACTTAAGGCTGGCATTTCTATTGACATCATATCACAAACTACAGGTCTTCCTCCTGATGAGATCAAGCAGTTACAGGCAGAAAAGACCATATAGTTCCTTGATTTATCGCTCTAACACACTGCTTATTCCTTTAACTACTGATGTTCTGTTTAAGAAAGTATTAGGCCTCTTAGGTAGCTCTACTTTTCTTGAAACTTGTTGATCTAAGACTTCAGAAGGTTTCTCTATTTTTTGTTGTAGCAGTACAGTTTCTTTCTCCTCTAAATTGCTTTTTAAATGAGCTAGAAACTTATCAGTTTGTTTTAATTCTGGACATGCTTCTTTTGCAAATGAATATAGAGTTTTTGATATTTTAGAAAATTTTTCACTTACTATTTGCCCAACTATAGCTGATTGTACTTCCACAGGATCAAAGTTTAGATTTTCTACTGATATACCTGATTTAGTGGCTGTTTCATTCAATACTTTCTCAAATTCCTTCATGATTGTTGATGCATAGACCTGTGCTTCTGGTTGAGATATAGACCGATCTACTGTAGAAATATACTTTTGACCTGTAATCTTTCTTACGAATACATCTAGCAGAAGAAGCGTATCATTTATATCAGCACCTTGAGTTGTAATAGCCTTAGAAGATTCCATGCCTATAGCCGGCTTAAAAGGAGAAGAGATAAACTGAGAAATACTTTTAACAGCACCTACTAGAGTATCAGCAAAAACATTTACCCAAGAAGACAGCTTGTTTGTTCCGCTCGTACTTTCTATTGCAGAATTATCATCTTCAATGCTGCGACGACTACGCTGTTGTGAACTACGAAATATTTTCCCTTTTAGCTCTACTTTATGCTTTCTAATAAACCTTTCTACTCTTGGTACTACATCGTCATGTTCTAGTAACTTCACAAGACGAACGACAAACTTCTTATTAATAACTGTATTGAAACATTCATCTAAGCCTTTTAATAATGAATGCTTTGTTCTATTAGGGTATTCTAACGATAAAATACTATACTCTCTTACTATTAACCATACCAATAACTCTACTCCTTTACTTTCTTGCAGAATATGTTGTAGTATATCTTTATTATGCCGCAAACTATCAGGCTGCTGGTGTACTAAGCATTTAAATTGACCTAATAATTCATCCAGTGCTTTGGAATTTAACTCTTCTAATTTTTGGTTGGCTATGCTACCTAATGATAACTTTTGAACTATACTACCACCTTGACACTTATGTCTTTGTGCACTTTCTCCGTCTCTCTCAAAAAAGTTCACTACCTCTAGGTTATCATACTCACGTGCCACTTCCAGAGGTGTTTTACCGTGATTCGTCATAGCGCTAGCATCATTGCCTGCAAAATATTTATCTACATCTATAAACCTGTTTACAACTTCTCTACTTAAGGACAATCTAACTATACCAATATTCTTGAGAACTGTTTTTTCTTTATCAAACTCCTCTATAATATCTTCTGGATTACAAGTAGAGGCTACACATTGTAAGTTAGAAACTATTGTATCATTAAAAGTAAATATCATTTTTCTTGCAGCTTCTTTAGTAACCCAATTTTCTATTGTTAAAGAGGTATCACCTTCAGATGACAGCACTAAACTACCCGTAGTCTGATTTAATTGCATACTATAATCCAACATAGATTTGCTTTTTAAATCAATTATGCCAATTTGGTGTTTATTCTCAGGTTGATTATGATAAATCTGTAAATTTTTTTGACTTGGCTGATAATACCTCACAGAGCCAGTGAAAATAACTTTACTTTCCCCAAAGCCAGGTATTGAATTTAATTTCCAATTACCATCTTTGTTTTCAAGTTGTACAGGCACCTTACTATCTAAGTAAATGTGAAGTTTCTGATACCAATCTGCCCCATCCTTTAATCTTACTGTTAGTACCTTTGTTCCATTAGACATTACAACATTAATCGATACATCTTTATTATCTGAAGTAATATTAAAACTTTGCTCTATGTTCAGATCATTCCTTATCTGCTTGATCACTTTTGATAAATCTAAATTATCTGTTAGATTACTGCGATAATAGATATTAACTTCAGGGATGGGAAGCTCACTAATTTTTAGCTCTTTTTTACCTGAAATAATAGAATATAAGTTTTCGCCACCATAGCCAACTAGATGACTTTTGCTTGTAGGGTCATTATATATAATTTCATTACCCTTACATCCAATAGCAATAACTTCTTTATCAGAAATTGAGTTGATAACAAGCACTGCATTTAAGCGATGTGCTACTTCTAAATAATGACTGATAATCATATCAACATGCTTTTTAGTGTTATGAAATATATGTACATTATCGTTAATAAATTTCACTTCTGTGCCATCTTGAAATTTATAAACAGCGTTATCTGTAGTGTTCACCATACTACGTATATTAACCTTAACGTCAACACGCCGATCACAGTTAATAAGCGTTTTCATATCTGAGTGCTCTATTAAGTAGATACAAAGGATGCGAAACTTGTTGTATTTATCTGAGATGGTAATGTTGAAATTATCATAATCTACTTCTAGATGTTCATAGTGTAGTAAAGAAGCAATTTTTGTCATATTCAATTCTTTTGGAAAATCAGCCCTATTTTTTGGCAGGTCATAGTTCAAAAAACCTTTAAATATCTGACAGGTTACCTTACCTACAAGAATACTCTCTTCATCCTTAAACCTTGGTAGCACTAACCGATTAGCTTCGTCCCGAAAATTAACTGCAATACCTTTGTTAGTAACTACAATATTTTTTATCATATATATGCAATATTCAAGTGCAGGATCTGCTATTAGTGGTCCCAAGTTAAAGGTAACATGTCTTGTATCATCTGTTGTATTTAATTTAATACTCTTAATATCACTAAATATGTAGTCAAATGAGAAGATATGATTTACAAATTCTCCTTCTTTACCTAGTTTAAAATTGATTTCTCCTTTCTGATTTTGACCATGCATTACTATATAATAAAAAGTTCCATTTCTTGCATCATTTACAATAGTAACATTAGGCTTTGCTACTAGTTGGAATGACAATGGTAATAGATTTTGAGAATAAACAGTCCTTACATTAATGTCATTTGTTGACGTAAAATTAAACTCTATTTCTCCGTTTTTTTCCTCCATTGTAACGTGAACACACTCTATATCATTTGGCAAGTTAGCAAACATAACTGTGTGTTGAGCATTGTTATTAGGCGCTAATTCCATTAAGGTGACCCTTTGATTAACAATATAATTAAAAACTCCTTCTGACGCTCGATTGTTAATTATCCCACCATTTTCCAACATGAACTTGAATGATAATAGAGCCCCCATGTATGAGTGGTGCACAACAGTATATTTTACTTCATTTTTTTTGCTTGATTCAAATTTAAAATCAACAGCTTTTTCTGTTCCTTCATTGGTGTCAGTAATATCAATGCTTGCTGTATTAGCTGGTATATTGCTAAGCACAACAGCATGTTTAGCGTAATTAGAGTCATTATACGTATGTAAATGAGCTATTCCCGACTCAAAAGGCAAATAATAATCAAAATTACCATCCTTTGCATTGTTATGTATAACAATACCATCATGTAACAGCACGCGTAAATCATAATTACAATTTTCACTATCAATTATTATTTTATCCTCTCCACCTTGACCATCCACATATTTAGTATTACAAGCAACATGAATACAATCTGATTTGTCTTTTCTTCCTAAAACGCTATGCATATTTTTTATTTCTTGATCCGAGTTTAAGGCTCCTTCCTTTAAGCAAACAGATATATCATTCATATTCGGTGCAAAATTTGCTAAATTCAAAACATTAATCCCACCCTTTCCATCTAAGACTCCTTTAAACCCTTCTCCATTTATAATAAACACATCATCTTTTCCCCCTCCAGCAAAGTTTTTGTAGCCATTGCCTACCAAAAAGATATTAGGTTCATCATTAAATCCTACTACCTCATCCTTACCATCACCTAAATCAATCAGAGTATTATCCCCTGTCCTACCGAGTAAGTAAGATAAACCTATTGCATTGTCACAAAGGTAAGTTGGATGGGGTACAGGCACATACTCATGAGAATTACCAGATAGCTTCCCAGGTTGGCAAAACACCTCTCCTCCATCTGGATTATCTAGCCTGGCTCTACTCCATTTTACATCGGTACGTTTATTATCTAATAACACTATACTATTATCATCTGACTTAAATTTGCTACATTGTGTATCTTTATATTCTGTACAATAACCTCCAAAAGGATGGTATCCTTCTCCCTCAGGACATTTTCCATCTGATCTACTAGGATGGCCCTCAGCATTAGATATGCTATGGGTGTATGTAGTCTTACAATTATCACCTAGCCTTCCAGTAGGAAAAACATATCTTTTAATATCAGAATGGTCCTTTAAAAATTCAGCAGCATTTTTAACTAACTGGTTACCAACTTGTCCTTCCTCCATTAACTTCTGTATATACTTTTCAGGTTGTATACCAAAAAACGCACGCAATCCTTCTTCAAATTTTTCCCTACTAGTTAAGTGAACAATCTTATCTTCTGCTTCAACTGTTTTTACTGCTAGATAAATTTGCTCTCCAATTATTAAAATATCTACAATCGGAGCAAGTTCTGGATTTGTAATTGCAAGAAATGACAGGGCCCAAATAGTAACATCAAGACTGGTTTTGACTATAGTGTCTGTACTTGAGTCACCAGCTGCAAGCCTTTCTATATCATCTCCCAAACTACGTGCCATAAAATACCAGCTTATTGGCGTAGCACCACCTGCTACTCCTGCTATTGCTGAATCGACAATAAGAACTGCTACACCTCTTGCTGCATTTTCTATATTATCATCTACAGCATTACCTAAAATATTACCAATCATCCAACCACGCATTCCCCAGCTAGATATTTTGCCTACTTTCTCCCGCACCTTAGGTACACTGATTATTTCTTTTATTGTTTCGCGATTTTCCACATTTGCTTTAAATTTCTCTACAATATCTTTAACTTCCACATCCAATAAATCTAAATCCAAGTATTTCGTTTTATCTACAAGATCTTTTATGTCTGAATTTGTTGCTTTACCCTGCTGAAAAACTTTGTAAAACTGCTCGTAGAATTCAGAGTACTTTATTATGTTTTTACCTTCATCAGTATTAAACAGTTCTTTTATGCGTCTCTCTTTCTCTTCTTTTGTTATTTCTTCCCCATCACCCGAGTCTATGCATGGCATTCCTGTACTTCTTGTTTTCCTCTTCTTGGAGCACCCAGCAAGTGGAGATCCTGGTCTTTTCTTTTCAGGAGAGCTACTGGAAGTATGGTCAACCTTAACATCCTGCGTGCTTACCTTGATCACATCATTCTTATATTTGGCTCCAATATTGAAAACCATAGCTACATGCTTAGCTGTCTTTTTATTAGTGAAAGACCTGAGAATTGTATATTTCTCACCCATCTGTTTTTCTGCTTTCTTTAGTTCCTTATCTGCATTAGATGTGCTAGTAGCATACTTTAATTCTATGATAATTGGATCATCTTCTATGAAAGAGCAAACATTTTTTGATAGTTGTGTAAAAGATAACGCTAGGTCCATTCTTCCTTGTGCAGGTGCATTAGACTCCATATACACTCTAATCTCTTTACCATCTTCAGTTTCTCCATTTATAAATAAGCCTTGTATTATTGCTTGAAAGTCTATTTCTTTTTTGATTAATCTCTTGAAAGGAAACAAGGCTTCCGCTAAAGGAGATAATGATTCTTTTAGCTTCTCCTCACTTCTTTTTTTGTTACCCCTTGTTCTTCTGTTAATACTTTCCTGTAGAACTTTAACTAAATTACCAACCTTAACATTCTCTATCTTTTCAAATTGACCACGAAACTTACCTTGAGAACCACCTGAGATTTTTTCTATATTTATATACTGATAATAAGATTTAGCTTCTCTACCTTCTACTTCAAACCCATCTGGTTTATGCTCTACTCCCGTGTTTATTGTTACATCAATTTTAACTGCAGAATTAATTTTCAGCTCATCAATTGGGGGAATCCTTTTACTATCAAATTTCTTTTTCTCCCTAGGTACTCTCTGCTCAGCACTACATTCTATAATATTTAATATTACCGCCTTACCTTCGGCCTTGTTTGATAGCACAAATGTGGTAGCTTCTCCTCCTATGCTTTTGTCTTGATCTGTATAAGTAAAAATATATTTATCTAATCCATTACCGTCTACAGCTAAAACCTGTCCGAGTACTAACTTACTTAAATAGTGCCGCTCGTGGCTCTGAATTGAATAATACAGATTTTTTAATTCACCCTTAATTGTATCTATATTATTCTGACTGAACTTTTTCACCTCTAATAATTGCTGCAGGAAGCCTCGTGACTGAAAAATCTTAGCTTGTTCTGTCTTTACTTTAGCACGACTCACCCCCACTATAACCGCTTCTTCTGCTTTAGTTCTAACGTTTAGGTTATACAAATAACCTTTGTTCTCGATCTGTGCTATGGCTTCATCAACAGCATGATCCCCTGATTTAAATTCAACAACTACTGGAGTAGGTTTTGAATTCATCCTACCATTTGCATCCTTTGTACGTGATATAAATATTAGATCTGCACGTCCGTTACCTGCAGTACGCTCAACGTAACAGTTAAGATCATAGCGATATTTAAAATTTAATGCTAAAGCTCCGTAGTGAAACCCATGATACGCTGCTTCTGAATTGCCTAGCGAAAATTTTTCTTGATTACCTTCATATACCTCAGTCAATCTACCAAAAATATCTTTTGTGCCACCCATTACTTCCTTTACACCTTCATCAGAAAGCTTTTTTAATGAATCTTCTAAGTTTATAGACTGAGCTACACTAATCTCTTTAAACTCATTATTAACCTGAGATTGAGAAGACGCTGCCGCTTTAAATTTTTCTTTTACTCCATCTGTTTGCCATTTATGTAATCTGAATAATTTATTGTTTGAGTCTCCTTCAGTACGAATACGAAACACATGTTCGTCTATATTGTCTATATCAGAGATATCCAGTTTTTTTGCTATTTCTTTTAGTTCATCATCACTATAATGACATTTATCTTCTGGATTTTTATCGCCTGTAATTTCATCATTTACAAAAACCCTAAGGGCTATTTGTTTTCTTCCATCCTTTTTAAAAGAAAAGCATAGCTTTATAACATCAGATACAACTTTTACTTTTCTATCACTACCCCGCTCAGTACGCATAGTGTGCTTAACATACACCTTATCGATGCCAAGTTTTTCCATCAGTCCGCTATCAGGAAGCGTTAAAATTGAACCCAATAAGCCATGAATAAAAAACTCTTTTTTAGATGTTGAACCAATATTTGGAGTTTCATAAAGCAATGAACTGTATTTTTCAGCAAATCCTACAGGCTTCTCTCTGTCTATTGGAAGAACCGGATTACCTTTATTGTTACCTGAGTTAATTGGTTCTGTAAGTAACAATTCTATTAATTCAGGCTTATGTTCAATGTGTTTTGTTTTAGCTGTTGCTTTTGGCATTTTTTCATCTATTTTTTCATACTATGTGCTACCTCTTTAAATTCTATACTACAAAGCCTCTTAGCCGGACTACTTCCACCTTCTTCCATGCTTCTCTTTTTATTATTTTCCTGAGCAAGATCGTCTAGTAATTGAAAAAACTTATTCCACATACCTTTTTCTCTCTCTAGTTCTTCTTCCGAGCGACGATGTATAATACGTTCCTTGAACTCTTCTTTAAACTTAATCATTACTTCTTTGGACGATATACACTCTTGAACAAAGAATTTCAGTGAATCCCATTTATTATTATAAATTAAACTCTCACAAATATTCTTCCCTTTATAATAAAAGATAATTTCTTCTTTCTCTTTAACGGTAGCATTATTTAAGATTAATCTAACATTTTCTTCATCTTCAATCTTAAATAAGTCTGACAACAAAAATCCACTCGATGCGCATTTACCTATAACATACCTTTGGCTAGCATTAGGGCTTTGCTGCCAAAGTTCCCCAAAAAGCTTTTGATAGTCATAATCTTTGTGGCCCTCTATTACTTTATCGACCGTTTCTCTCAAAAAATAATTATAATCCTCTTCGGAAAGAAAATCCCACATACGATTTGCTGTTTCCATAAAGAGATTTTGCCATGGCCAATCCAAAAAACACTTCAGTACTTTACGAGGATAGCCTTTAAACACCTCTGCTTCTTGCTCTTTGTCCATTTGTGAGAGTAAAAAACATAAAACATCAGCATAGCATTCTTTAGGAAGATCGGTACGGTTGCGAGAAGAGTTACAACGTCTATTTGCTACATATCCTGCAGATCTTACCAAAGATTCTTCTCTTTCCCTAGAGGTTAGTTTTTGCAAAAAATATTCAGCTGCCGCTTTATTACCACCAACTGCTGCATATTCGAATGCATATTGATAAGGAGAACACTTACTTTGCCATCTTCTTTCAATCATGTTATCCAGCTTATTCACTTCCCCTTTTATATCATATGTCCAAAGAACCACTAATTCCTGCTGCCTAACTTTTCTTGGATCTTCTTCGCTATAAAAAGATTTTCTCCGATTTTCAGGTATTTTGTTCCATAATTCCCGAATATCATCCTCTAAGCAGTAAATACATGCCAGTCTATAGCGTATGGTAATATCTAAATTCTCATCCTTAATTAATACTTCTGCTGTTTTCTTTTGATCTACCGTCCCTTGTGATGTCCAACAAAGTTCATTTGGCAGATCTATACCAAGATAGGAGTTTTGATCATGATACTCCCTCCATTTTAATATCTCCAGGCCTATTGGTTTGATAAAATTCAATACTTTCTTTTCTAGGGGTCCTGGTAACAGTAGCCCTGGTATTTTTTCTATTACCCTATCTTCTACTACTTGCCACTCCTTCCGTCTTTCACTGAGAATTAACGATCGAAAATAGAACCTTGCCGTTAAGGCTCTAATGTCATCCTGGTTCCACAACGTGATGGCTATCTTAACTAGAGTTATATGCTCAAGCGATGGCTTTAAGATGTAATTCACTACTTAACTTACCCCCAGCAAAGTATAACCTGCCCTTTTATAACCTTATTATCATAAAGGTACAACTAAAAATTTTATGTTACTAATGCCTTTACAAAACAAATTGTATTATCCTAATGTTGGATTACATTTCCCAAGTTAAAGTCAGCGCTCGAAAAATCATGTTATTCATTAATGGAAAAGGGCTAAATTCCATTATTGCTATAAACCTCCCTTGATTATTCTTTCAATAGTCAACACTGGTACACTAGCATATATCACTAAATTTAATAATACAATCATCTCCAGCAACCAAGCTCATCTTTAAAGATATTTTATTGATAAGCTTATTCGGTGGCTTTATGATTGGGCCATTAGAAGGCTTTACAATGCATGGTCTGCAACATTCTTGCATGAGATGTACGCTATAGATAGACACATTTCATATAGTATTTCAAAATGGATATTAATAGGTTTTGGTTTTGGGGTTTTATTATTTCCTTATGTACTAGTGAAGTATCCAACTAGGCACTATGAAATAATGATTTCCTGTGCTATGGCCATGATAATTGTGTTTTCATTACTTTTTATGTGCAATGTTGATGTACTCTTAGCATGTATATTATTATTTATTATCGGCTTTGCTTCTGCATACCAAGTTGCTTTAACTACTAAAATTGTCAGTTGTGTAAAAAATGATGCAGTAGCAAGTGCAGGATCTGTAAGTAATGCTATAGTTATGAGTTTTGGTTATTTTTTTCACACTGTTATTGCAAGCATAATAGATTTTTACTGGGATGGTAAAGTTATTGATGGAATTCCATTTTACGGGGCCAATGTAATGATTAAATCTATGTTAATAATACCTGTGTGTTTGTTGATAGGAGCAGTAGGCCTATGGTCACTTAAAATCATAAGCTGCAAGAAGAATTTGTCAGAATTAAAAAATTGATGCACTAGGTTTATTTCATACGTGGCTTGTGAGGTTTTTGATTGTTTTTTATAACTATAAAGTGTACATAACTCTAGGTGAAGTGATCTTAACTAGAATTTGATTGTAGCACGAGAAATCTTATTGATAAGATTCCTTCCCGTGATTTTCTTCCTAAAAGTGGAAATTAATTTAGAAGTGGTATCTTTTTCTAGTCATATAAGTAAGCTGTTGCTACAGAACATTGGCTGAAGGACAGAAAATATAGACTTAAAATTATTTACCTCCACAATTTGAGTGAATTAAAGAATATGAAAGAAGCAGAGGAATCTCATGCTTTTTATAGCACAGGAAATGTTTAGGATAATTTATAGTTACCCAATTTGAAGAAAAATAAACGTGATTTTTTCCTTGTGGATTCGAGAAGAAAAGGATATCATCCATAGCCACACATACTTGACAAAAATGATGTTTTTGACTGCATTTGCTAAGAGCACTATAAATTTACTTTAGGAGTAGTAAAAATAGTACTGGAAAAAAGTCAAGTTTGTAGATTATAGAAGCTCTTTGCAAGCAAAATTGAAAATTAAAAGCTCTCTATACCCAAGAAACCACTTGAGATTTTAAACAGAGAGACTATAGGCCTACTGCTCCTATCTCCGAAATTCTGCACTTTCATAAGGGAAACCACCTCGTGGCTCGAGATGTCTAGTAATATATACATCAGAAAACGCATTCTTAATAGCATCAAACGTACTCATGTTAGGACTTCTGTGCTTCTCTTTATCCACTTTACTTACAAGAACTCCAATACTATAGGCTACTACAGCTACAGAAAGTGCTGCGATGATACCAACAGTAGGAGTTAAAGTAACAGCTCCTGTAAAGGATGCTACGCCTAAACCTAACAATAACAAGCAAGCAAAAGGAGCAACAGTAGCTGTAACCTTATGCACATAAAATGGTAGAATATTAACTCTATTCCACAATAAGTTAATGGAAATAAAATCTGAAACTTTCTTATCTAATGCTTCTAGACCTTTATTAGTAATCCTGTTACGACTCAAGTCAAGTCTAGTAAGATTTACAAGGTTACCACTAGCTAATGCTTCTGCACCTTTATCACCAATTTCGTTACTACCCAAATCAAGTCTAGTAAGATTTACAAGGTTACCATTAGCTAGTGCTTCTACACCTTTATCACCAATTTTGTTACCATTCAAATCAAGTCTAGTAAGATTTACAAGGTTACCATTAGCTAATGCTTCTGCACCTTTATCACCAATTTTGTTACCGATCAAATCAAGTCTAGTAAGATTTACAAGGTTACCATTAGCTAATGCTTCTATATCTTCAGCATTAATAAAATTAGCTAATACTACTTCTCCACTTTCACCATTAATACCATTAGCATGCAAAATAAGCGTACTAATATTCCTATTATCTTGTAAAAACTTTATCAACTCATTTACATTGACTGCAGTAAAGCGTATTACTAAGGCATTACCCTCCACAAATTGGCTAAAATCCACTTCACCCTCCTAATCTACATTATCTAAGTATTTTAGCTTAGTATTCCAGCACCATCAACTACTTTATTTGACGTCTAATAGACTACGTGAGAATTTATAGAAAAACCTCTGAACTGACCTTATCCAGTAAAGTGATGAAGAAGTTTAGGAGTGCTTTTTTAAGGAATGATATTGATTAAAGGTAGAAAATTATCATAAATTTCCAAATTTATTATTGCTAGCCCTTTAATATATATTATTAAAGTTTTAAGATAAAATACTCGTCTCCAGCACCCAAAACCAAGAACCGTGAGAACATTTTTCTTTGGGATGCGTTGGTCTACCAAGTGTACCGTTCGAACTTTTCTATATAATAATTCTACTATATCGTAAAAGCAGCTATATTAGCCTATTTTACCACATTTAGATATGAAATAGTTTGCCTAATTTTGTTGCAACAATTTTATGTTTTTATTTTCATAACCTTGTTTTTATGCGGCTTGTTCTCACAAATATACGTATTTTTTGCGGTTTTTGAGAGAGTCAATAATTAAAATCTTTATTACGCTGATTTGTAGCACATTAGTAGAAAATTAGTAGACAAAAAGATCTTTCTTCGTTTTATTGAAATTTAAATGTAGTATAAATAGTTGCATACAGTTATAAATTTTACATATGAATGATTTTGCACAATTTATCGGTTTTTTCACAGCTCGCATGGTTTGGCAATTAGAAGATGGGGAGAATATTGTACCACTAATTGCTGTGCAAAATTCAGGCAAATATTTGTTTGAGCAAGTGCCAGATGATGTTTCATACTTACATGCAGTATCCAAAGCTCAAGAGGAATTTCAGTCTATACTTTCTTCTCCATGCGGTGATTATGCACTACTTGCCCATGATGGTTTTTGGACACAAAACAGTAAGCGTTATGAGTCGCTCTTTATTCGTGCAAATGAAATCAGAGATCCAGAAGGAATAACTTTTGTTCTTGCAATACCTTACCGTTCAGCGAAAAGTAAAGAAGGTCTAGCAATTTACCGCCCTGTAGTAGTAGAAACAGCAAACTTATCTGATGTAAATACCTTTTTAAATCATCTTTACGAGGGAGCCCAAAGTCATACTGAGGGTTTTGAGTTTTGGAATGCACATATGGATACACCACTTATGAAGTCAACTGAACAGCTTTATGCTACTATTATGGAAGGAGATATAAAGCAACTTCAAAGACTAATAGAAGAGGGGTTGCATGTTAACTTAGCAGATGAGAATGGATGCACCCTTGTGCATGTTGCTGCTTTGAGTGGTAAAAAAGAGATAGCGGAATTGTTATTTAAAGAAGGGGCAAATATTAATGCAGTAGATAGAGAGCAACGTACTCCGTTACATTGTGCTGCTGGAAATGGTCACAAAGGGTTAGTGAAATTTTTACTTAAAAAAGGAGCGAACGTTAATGCAGCAGATCAGCATGGGTGGACTCCTTTATATGTTGCTGTTGCGCAAGGTCATAAAGAAGCGATGAAGTTTTTACTTGAAAAAGGAGCAAACATTGATGCAGCAGATCAGCACGGGTGGACTTCTTTACGTTATGTTATTCACCATGGCAATAAAGAAATGGTAGAATTTTTACTCCAGGAGGGAGCTGATATTAATACAGTAGATAAGGAAGGATTTACTCTTTTACATTCAGCTGCTTCGGAAGGTCATAAGGAAATGGTGAAGTTTTTACTTGCAAAAGGAATAAATATTAATGCACTGGATCAATCTGGGTGGATTCCTTTACATTTTGCTGTGCATATTAATGATAAAGTAATAGTAGAGCTCTTACTAAAGGGGGAAGCTGATGCTAATATAGTAGATAAAGAAGGATTTACTCCTCTACATTATGCTATTTATCATGGTTATAAAGAGATGATAGAGCTTTTATCTGCGGGAAGCAAGCATTAAGTATTAGATTTCTTGCATAACCTTGTGCTAAACACGGTGTAATGATGAATAAAAATATCGCATTCAAAGCGTTGAGCGAGGAACACTTTTCATTACTACTAAAGTGGTTAGAAACACCCACGTACACCGCTGGATCCATGCGAATCTTTATTTATAGTAACTTTACTATGCCGTAAAATCAGCTATATTAGCCTACTTTTGTCACATTTAGATATGAACTAACCCGCTTAGCTTTGTTGCAATAATGTAAACCTTTCATTTTCATAACTCCATTTTTACGCAACGTGTTCTCGCAAATATATGTACTATTTTTATGTATTTTGAAAAAGTAAACATTCAAGATTTTTACGACGCTAATTTTTAGTATGTTTCTGAAGCTAAAGTAGCTATTAATAACCTTATATAAAGTATAAAGAAGTATATTAATCTTGACTTTCTTATTAAAATATATAATAATTAAATTATATTGTCTTTTTAGTAGGAGGAGATTATGGGTGATTTGAATAGTCGCGGTACTGATATTGGCATTGATGATTGGAGATGTATATTTAATACGGTAGAAGGTGAAAGTAGCTTAGATGAGCATAATGTAATCGATAAAATAAAGGAAAAATTAAAAGAAAAAGTAAAGGTGAATATAAAGAGTGGAAGGGATATAATTTTGATATAGATCATTCTTTCATAGTCAATGGTGATAAGGGGAGTTTAGGTGCCGGGTTGTTGGCAGGGGCAGTTGCAAATAGGAGTCCAAGAATATTGCGAGCTCTATTAGATAGAGGAGCTACTTTCGCTAATCAACCTTCTTCCATATATTCAGGAAGAGAGGATTATGAGCAGATAGTAAAATTTCTAGCAGTACGTGAACTTGAGTTCAAACTATCTGAAACAGTATATCTGGGTTTTCTTTTAGAAGATGGTTATTTTCCTTTAACAAAACAGTCGGAATATTGGAATAGATGTCTAGATGAAGTAAAAAGAATGAAGGAAGAAAAGATTTATAATAATGTTACGTTTTACAATGTTTTGACAGATGATAGTAATAAATTAGCATATAGTGCATGGAGGAGAGTTTTATTAAAAACATCAGAAGGTGACTATAAAAGTAAATTTCCTATATATAGTAATGATCTAAAGCATCAACTCAAAATAGGAAATCAGAGATTGGATAATTTGCAGATAGCTGAGAGAATTATAGGTGAGATATTTACTGAACATGTAGGGCATGAAGGTCCGTTTAGTCGTAAGATCGCTGAATATTTAAGTAATGAAGATATAGAAAACTTAAGAAAAGCAACAATTCAAGTTCAAGAGCCTAAACGATCCCTCTTCTACAATAATGAGTGTGGTGAAACTTCGAGATGCCTAGCTAAAGATAAAAATATAATACAGCCTTTAAAAGAGGCAGAAACTAAACAAATAATTAGCAAAGCAATAAAAACTGGTGTTACTTTGGGTATTATAACTGCACTGACAATAGGTATTGGATGCAGTATTGCCGGCGTTGAGTTATCAATATTGGCTATAGCTGGCATAGCTGTAGCAGCTGCGTTAGTAATAGGAGTTATTGCTGGTGGTATTACATATTCAGTATCAAAGCCTAGTAATAAGCTGGATAAACCTGACTTAGAAGTAGCTGACCAACAAGTACCTGAAAAAGCTTGATAACAAAAGCCCAAGCAGAAGGGAGGACTATCTTTTACCTTCCTTTTGTATTTTTTTGTTAAAAGGTTATTCCGATGCTTATGATTTTTTGAGTATACTGACAGGGCAGGCAATGGCGTCAACTTAAGAGCCTACCTTAGCAACTTCTTTGTTGAAATAAAATAAAAACAAAAGTGCTATTTCTTGCAGTTTTTAGGTAATTTAATGGTAAAAATTTTAGAGAGAAATTTTATACACGATCGCTGATATTTTTCCTTAAGTTGACGCCATTGCCTGAACGGATACGGATTTTAAGTGATTAATTGGCCAATTTAGACTAAATTTTTGTATGAACTAATTTGTTTAGCTTTGTTGCAAAGATTTCACAACCCTATTTTTACGCGGCTTATTCTCACAAATGTATGACTTTTTTTGAAGGAGTAAATAATTCAATTCTTTATAACACTAATTAGTATGGTACTCTCACTAAAATACTTTTTGAAAAAGTTAGTTGACTTATAAATAACTCTCTACTAATATTAGCATGTGTTTGTTTATTCTGCTGAACATGCAGGTTTACTGTAAAAACTTCAGCAGCTTTCTTATCTCTCCATCATATTCTTATGGTCCTAAGTGGGTAGAGGTAATAAAATCTATTATTAATCAACTAAGGCCAAAATTTTTTCTTATAATCAAGTTATAGTAAATTGGAACAGCTTTTCACATTTAACAAAAGTTCTGACTTTAGATTTAGGATTGAAATTAGTAAGTGGAATGATTATGTAATGCATGTATTAGTAAAAGGAGGTACAACATGAGTAATATAGTTCATTCAAATAAAAACAATAACCGTAGTGTAAGAGGATTACAAAGGGCCGTTGAGTAACATATTTGAAGCTTCTTTACAGGATGGGACTCAGAGCTTTCCAGAAGAGGTAGTAGTCTATTACCAGCTTGCGATTTTTATGAAACAAAAGAAAGCTATTGTCTGTCACTAGAGTTACCAGGTATTTCCAAAGAAAGCATAGACATTAGTATATCTGGCAATAGCTTAATAGTGAAGGGTGAAAAGACGTGTGATAACGAGTCAAAAGATAAGTAGTTTATCATCGAGAAAGATACTATGGCTCTTTCTATAAGTCTATTCAGCTTCCAGTAAATGTAGAGCAAGATAAAGTATCTGCTAATTTTTTAGATGGAGTATTGCATGTAACCATACCTAAATCGGAGAAACACATCAAGAAAATTGATGTAAAGTAACCAGTAAGTAATAGCAGGCTTCTAGTTTGAGGCTTAAATCATTATAGATGGAATGTAATAAAGTTCCATTATCTTTTCTAGATCTAAATTTTCGTCTTAGCGTATTTATTATACAGATAGTGTAAAGCCTTTGTTACGCTTACATATTGTCAATAGTCTATTAATAATTCTTATGGTATAATTAGCTTTGAAGACTTTAGTAAAGAGGGAGTATGAGTGAAGCAAATCCAATAGTTACATTGAAGGCTAAAATTAAAGAATTTGGTTTTAGTAAATTAAAGGCTGGCGAGAGTAATAAATCAGCAAACTCTGGTGAAACAATGTATTTCGATTTTCCAAGAATGAGCTTTGTTATTAATGGAAAAATTATAGATACAGTTTTAACCTCTGCGTTAATGGAAGGAGCTAAATATCGCGAAAACAACCTTTTTAATAGTTATGATATATATAGCACTGAAACCGCAAGAAAAAACAAAGAGAAATAGATACAGATTATGGTAAGGCTTTTGTTGATTCAGTCCTCAAGGATCTTGAAAAGGAATCTGCACATAATGCGTTACGTGAATTATGGGAAAGTCACTGCAAAAATTCTGAAATTCCTGATTATCAGAAAACCAATTCGTATGGTAGAGATTTTGAGAGATTTTACAATGCTGGAAGAAAGCATATGCATTTATTACTAAAAGTAGGAGATGAGAATAAGAACTACCGCCCATTTGTAAAAGAAGTTTTTAAGGAAATGTTTAAATATGCTGAAGCAGAAGTTCCAAGTGCCCCTATCTTAGAAGAATTAGTTACTAATTGTAATCAAGCAGGATACGCAGCAGGTATATTTATTGAGTGTCACTCTGCACTGAGCAATTATCGATTAACACTTCAAGACCCTGACAAAGTAATGAATATTGATTACACTGGCCATAATAATATAAGAGTAAAGTCTGATATGGAAATACCTGTAACCAAATTTGATAATCCAGGAGAAAAAATATGTGTTCTATCCACCTCGCTGGAATTTACACTTGAGTCTCAAGATGGAAAGGATGGTGTAACCCATAAAAGTGGTAAATTATCACTTACTGTTCCTAAGGAATTAAAAAATTATAAAGAGGGAGGTAGAAACTTGTTTGATCTTATTAGAGAATATTTTCAAAAATTCTGCGAAAAATTAGGATTTAAATTTGAGATAAAAACACAAAAAATAGAGCATGATTTGGACGATTCGCTGAAAGTAAACAGTCATCTTGAAGGCCTAAGAACACCTATTTGTAGCAATAACCATATTCCTTTGCATTTTGCTGCTTTGGAAGGTGATTTAGAAGTAGCTGAAGTACTATTGAAGCATGGAGCAGATGTTAATGTAAAAAGTGAGCAAGGATATACTCCTTTGCATGCTGCTGCTTGGGAAGGTGATTTAGAAGTAGTCAAATTACTATTAAAGCATGAAGCAGATGTTAATGCAAGAAACCTTGGACTTGGAGAAAATACTCCTTTGCATTTTGCTGCTTGGAAAGGTAGATTTAGAAGTAGCTGAAGTACTATTGAAGCATGGA
>NZ_QPIP01000018.1 GCF_003344345.1 Wolbachia endosymbiont of Cylisticus convexus
ATCAAGGTACACTAGCCCTATCTCTCGATACGTTTGAATAGTTGTGTGGGACATACATATGCACCCGTTTACAATCTTAAATTAACTAAAACTAATCGAGGTTATTATGATTACATCTTATCAAAATTTTATTGGCATTGATATCGGAAAATTTAAAAATGTTGCTGCAGTTCACAACCAAAAGAACACTATCAAGTTTGATAATAATGCTGCTGGTTGGCAACAATTGTTTCAAAATTTTTCAAATATTCTACCTAATTCTTTTGTAACTTTGGAAAATACAGGAAAATATGAGCTTGGCTTAGCACACTTTCTGGTTGATAAGAATGTTGCTGTACATCGAGCTAATACTCGCAAAGTAAAAAGCTTTACCTTATCTCATGGAATTTTAGCAAAGTCTGATCAATCAGATGCAAGAGCCCTTGCTCAATATGGATTTGAGCGTTATAGTACTCTATCTCTATTTGTGCCTATGTCAAAAGAACAAACAGCCTTAGCTGCACTTTGTCAACGTCGTGATGACCTTACACAAATAAGAGCTCAAGAGAAATGTAGACTGAAAGCACCTGAAAACGACTATATAAAAGAAAGTTGCCAAAAAACTATTGACTTTTTTAACAGTCAAATAGATGAGCTCAATGATGCCATACAAAAAATTATCGATGAGAATCCAGAGTTAAAAAAGCGCCAAAAAATCATAAGAACAGTACCAGGAATAGGTAAAAAGTTATCACAAGATTTTGTATGCTTGATGCCAGAACTTGGCTACTTAAGCAGGCAAGAAGTTGCTAGTCTTGCTGGAGTTGCCCCGCATCCAAAAGAAAGTGGTAAAGCTATTGGTTATCGCAGAATAAGTGGTGGCAGAAGGAACGTTCGTGAAAAGCTTTTTACATCTGCGATGGCTGCTTCAAGGACTAAATCTGCACTTGGTGCTTTTTATTCTGCTCTCATTGGTAGAGGTAAAAAGAAGATGGTAGTCATAACAGCTCTAATGCGCAAAATTATAGTGATTGCTAATGCAAGGCTTAAAGAAGCAATTAACGCAAATTTTTAAAATCTGCATAAGAAAATAGGTTAATGAATATGCGCGCCACACAAATTTAAAGCACATATTCATTAATCATAAGATCTAAGCAGTGGTAGTTGTTTGATATAAATTTCTTTCTGTAATGAACTAGGGTTTTTATTGCCAAAAATACGTTTTTCAATTGAATAAGAATACAAAACTATAAATAAGAGTTGTAATAAGACTAAATTCAAAAAATTTTAAAAAACATAGTTGATGAGAATTATGAAGATGGTATTAATGAATGGAAGAAAAAAGTTAAGTATGGAGCACGGTCTTATATTGAAGTCTTTTTCTATAGGTTATTTGGGTTTGGCTTGAAAAATAAATCAGAGGTAAATCGTGTGTTAATTAAGTGCTACTTACTGAACAAATTTACTGATATAGGTATGGCTAAATTTAAATTAGCTGCGTAAATTCATTGTGATTTACATGCCTATCAGTGCTATGCAACATAGCCTACACCGATTTTGGAACCTGGACAAACTTTGATAATGCTACTTTTCATAAGTCTAATAAGATTACCGAACTTGCTAAAGGGGTTGGTGCGAAATTTTATATCTGCCTCCGTATTCTCCAGATTTTAACAAAATTGAGCATAATTGGTTTGCTATAAAAAACAGAATCAGGAACTCTATTCAAATCTTTTCGTCATGCTGTCGATTCTTCCTTCTTATGACCTTTTGGACTGTTATGAGAAGGGCTATAGTTTCTCTGGAAACTTGCAGGAGCAGAATTTATGCACATAAAACCAGTTCGTGTACAAAAATAGCAATCTTGTGATAGATGTTTAGGACGGAGATTCAAGTGAGTAAAGAAAGAAAAATTATTTTTGCAATACCGTAGGTACGCTCCAAAATTATACTGAGATTTTTATTGCACTTAAAATCTTCGTTCTTTCTAATCTCCAGAATTATCAATGTATCATTATTTAACCAGCCTGAGTGAGCTAATCCTTCTAAAGTTGAATTAACTAGATTACTATTATAAGGCGGGTCTATAAAAACTATATCGCACTTTGAAATAGATCTTGGTAATCCATTAGCATTGCAACAAATTAACGTGATATCGCTCGTAATTCCAAAATCTTCTGCTGTTTTTTTAGGCAGTTGCAAATTGTAATAATCTGAATCTACCATGAATGCATGTTTAGCACCTCGAGAAAGCGCTTCAAATGAAAAAGAGCCACTTCCGCAGAATAAATCAAGCACATTCAAGTTATAAATAGATTTTCTTGAAGAAAGTACACTAAATATTGCTTCTCGGACAATACCCATAGTTGGCCGTACAGCTAAATGCTTGCCTGTGGTTATTTTTCTTCCACGATATTTGCCTGCAATAACACGTAACATATAAAATAAGTTCGAAGTTAACTAATTATTTATAATATACATTTAATGTCAACATGGCTTTAGCAGTCTAATAGAGAGAAAGTTGCTTGTGGAGAAACGCAAGATCAATCTCTTTTCTTTGATTTATTTGCTATACTGATTGCATGGGCAATCTCGTCTTGTAAATCATCATGATTGTTTTTTTCATCATGACTTAGCTCTTCAATTCTACTTTCTAACTCTAACTTAATTGTAGTATTGATTTTCTCTATATTATCGAGGAAGTTTTTACATTCTTCATCACTATATTCTTCACCAGATGCTTTTCTTTCTATAAATAGATTTTTGAACCCTATTAAATTAGAACTCTGATCGGCATTCAACACAATATTTCTCTCTATAAAACTAAGATCTGATAGTAATAAATTAACCTCAAGTAGATCTTCACTTTTAATATCTGCAAGACTACTAAGATTGTCTAAGACGTTAAACACCTTAAACTCCTCTTGCGCAATTTCTTGATCTTCCTTGTCAAATTCTGACGATAGCCCTTTATCATCTATAAGTCTCTCACTCAGAGCTTTATTGAGCTTTGAAAGATTAACATCATCTTGCTTAGTGTTATGTAATAACAAATCTACCCTTGCTCTGCGTGCATTCAAAACATCATCGTAATCGTTTAACTTGATGTTACCATCTTCGTCTTGCTGCAAACCATAATATTTTAGTCCTTTAAAGTTATGATTACTTGCCATTATCATCCCTGTTATTATCCTCAGGTCCTTTTGGTTCCGTACCTAATTTTCGTGCTACTTCACTTGGTTGGTTAGGCTTATTTTCTTTTGATGATTTGTCTTTTTCTGGTTCCCTCTTGCGGCCAATAGTGTAATCATGAAGCCTTTTCAAGAATTCCCTTCTATGCGTTTTTGCTCTATAAAGCAAATTATGCTGATAACCATCCTTTTCTTCCGTAGCAGGGTTAATTCCTCCTATAGAGTCAAGACCATGCTCCCAAGTAAACTTCATAGCATCTTCTACTGTATAGCCTAAATGTGATCCTACATATCCTTTATAATATTCTAAGTATTTACCAATTCTTCTATGTGCAATATCTTCTTTATCAACTCCAAATGCCCTGTAAATTTTTTCCTCAAGCTTGTCAACATCATTTTTAGGCGATGTTGCAAACTTCGTTGCTTCAATAGTAGCACCTACAAATTTACGTGGCACATCAATAGCATATTTCAGCACTCCTCCAACTCCTGGTATTCTACCTAGCAAATTAGCTGTACCTCCAGCTAATCTGTCTGGTACATGAGTAGCCCAACTGCCTAAAGACTCTAACTTTCCACCAGCAAAGTTCTGCCACTTCTGCTTTAATCCCTCTGTGATACCAGCTAGAGGTGATGCTTGATACATACTAGATATGCTATAAACACTAAACCCACCACCAGCAATGCTTGAGCCCATCTGTTGTACGAACTCCTTCAAAGAAAACATCAAAAACGAAAGCAAGAACAGTACAAAGATCTCTCCTGCATTGATTAAATAACCTCTCTGTATGTCCCGCACCCTTTGGTAATCGCTATTTTCTTGATAGTTTTGATTTACATCATAAAAATCCTCTGATTGGCAGCTTGCACTTTGCATAATTACACCTTGTACTAAAGACTTTATTTCACTTTTTGAATTTGGTTGAATGATACCCTTTTTGTAGTTGCCTATTATTTTCTCATAATTTTTGCATTCTTCTTCATGTTGTTGAGACTGACAATAACGCCTCTTTATCTTACCATCTATCTTCTTGTCTATACTACCTATCAACAATAAGATATCAGCCTTTTCTGATGCATGTAATAAACTATTTGTTAGACGCACTAGATCTTTTTCACTTTCACTACAACCAGCGCTAACTACCATATCACTTTCCGCAATATAATGATCTGCTGGACTACCCTTAGTACCAGGAATTGGATTAAAGAAAGGATAATCTATATAACGAAAGCCTTTTTCAACATAATCTGGTGGCAGAGGAATATATCCAGCACCACCAGTGAACTTTACTGCACCACCTTCTCTGCTTAGCTTTTCTATTCCTTCTATATTCTTATCTACGTTCAATGGAGAAGCCTCCCCGATAGTATAAGGTACAAAAATTTGCCCTGGAGTCCAGCCAAAGTATTCTTTATCAATTATACAAAAACCACCAAATACCCATTTTGGAGCGCATAACTTTATTTCAAGCCATTTATTATAGCATACAGTAAAACCTAACTGTTTATAAAAGGTATTCATTATCATTGCAGCAAGTAATGACAGCAGGGTAAATATCATAATTGATTGCAAACAGAAACTAATACAGAATTTTATCCAACCCTCAAATAGACTTTTCAGCGGTGAAAATAAAATAGAGATCAGGAATAGCGGCATTATAGCTATAAGAAAAGCTATGCCCATAAAACCAGAAAGGAATATTATGTAGGCATAAATACAGAGCAGAAAATATAAGACAATCCCTATAAAAATTGCCGGTATCATAAGGAGACTCGCCCACATTTGATAATGTAAAAATGCTGCAAACTTTTTCCAAACAGAGTAAGCAAAAAATTTATTGAACATGTTCTCCATAAAACCAAACAATTTATCAGTATTTGAATTAGGAGCAAAATTAGTAATGATACTTATCAACTGTTCAAGACCTTTAACAAATAAAACGAGAAAATGATCATAGAAAAATTTAAAACTTCCAGGAGATATAAGCACTACAACTAGAGTGATTTTCATCATTCTGATGAGCATATCTTGCTTAGCTTCTTGTATCATACCAAAAAGATAGAGAAGTGATGAAATCACTACAAACAGAACAAGCAAGGAAAGAACAAAATTATGAAAGCTTGTACCTTTCTTAACCATATTTTGGAACATAGTTTGTGCAGCTGCAGGATCATCAATTTTAAAATGTTCCTTGCAATTTTCGTTAATCAACAATACACATTTTAGATAGTTATAAACGTAATCAAAAAATCCAAAGGTACTTGGCTGCTGCACTCCTCCCAAAAACTCGAAAGAGTAGCCGCCTGCATTGTCTAGATAATATCTGTCTAATATCTTTACATATATTTTCCATCCCTTTTCTAATTTCACCGGGTCACAATTTCTGTCTTTTAATTTAGTGCTATCTCTATCTAAAGTAAAAAGTCCATTGTCGCCCTCTGCTGTAGAGTTATAACCTAGATGTACAGTAAGAGATTGAGGATTACGCATGGATTTCAAATTTTCGTTAGGACTAGAATCGCTAGGCCTTTTGAATAAAAGATAAGCACCATGGCCGTTAGTAAACCAACATGGAGCACCACGTTTTTCTCCTCTATCATCTTCACTAATACGCTCGCAATTTACAGTGCAACTTGCATTAGAATTACTTGAAATTTTTTGTGTACTAGATTCGTAGTCATTACAAATTAAGTGAAAGTTAGGCAAACTATTATCGCCTTGTTTACCTTCAAATCTAGTTGCATATTTTAGCTGTTCCAAGCTTTGTAAATTATAACTACCTTTAGATTCTTTCTTGTTATTATTACTCCAAGATATCCATGCACCATTTACTCGTACTACTAAACTATCTCCATTGGTTTCAAGGCCAGTATCCTTCCACTTCACTACTTGGTTAGGGTGAAACCCATAATTAATTTCGCCAGTTTCAGGATCAACAACTTCTCCATCTTCTGGAATAAAAGTATCTTGGTCGCTTGAAAAATGAGAGCTTACTGCAATAGGTTCAGGACCAAAATAATCAGCAGATATACATCTTGGAAAAGGCATGTCATTCTTACTACAACCTGTGATCAGCACACAGATTACCAAAATTAGTAACCTAAACCAACATCTGCCTAAGCGTGATTGCATAGCTAAACTTTTCCCAAATACAGAATAAATCTCTAAAATCTTATACTTTAAACATCTTTTTAATTAGTTACTCTATAATATCATTCATATCTCATCCATCTTCATTTTCTTTCTCTCTTATTCTATTAGACTCCCCTTTCTGACCAGGCTGGCTTAGTGTTTCAGGTCTGCTTGATTTTTTATCAGAACTCCCTTTAGATTTCTCTTTCTTGTCTAGTTGTTTCAACTCTATCGCAGTTCGATCTTTACTCATTCCCTGTTTTATGTTCTGTATCATATTTTGAGTTTTATCATCAAGACCAACAGTTGACAGCATAGCTTGTGATGCGCTCCTAGCAACATGACCAACACTTTGAGCAACTCCATAACCAGAGCTGAACAGTGCCTGGGCTATAGTTTCTGATATAGAAACAAAAGCTTCCATTGCACTGGCAATAATAAGATATATAAATGCCTGGACTAGGTCTATAGGTAATGCTGCAAAGTGCCCACCAGATTTTTCTCCAGTACTGAGTGCAACATCAACACTAGTACTAGGACTATAACCAAGAGGTAATATTGACTTAATAAGGCACAGATCATACGATAAAAAATTTACGCTAATTAAACATTGATAGCATGCAGAAAAATTTGTGAGATTGTATAAAACTGAATACATCAATTGGTTTAAAAGAGACAAGGATGAAAATAAAATGACTGGTTGCAATGAAACATGAGCTAGCGTTTTTATCCAGTTATCAAACAATCCCTTAGTTTGTTGAAATAGAATAAATATGATAAATAAAGGAGCTAATGACAATAAAAATGCTACTAAAACAGTAGATATCACATACTTGAACGTAGCACTAATAATGCATTTTAAGAACGTAAAGGTAGCTTTAAGTATCATCAAAAAAGCGATAAAACCAAAAGGACCAGAGAGCATTAACGATAAAAACTTCAACCATGTTTCTCCTGTAAATAATACTCCCGCTGTTAAATCTAAGAATGCAAATTTTTTACCTACTTCACCTATATAGCCAGAAAAACTATCAACTAAATAAATGCTACCATCCACAAAGAGCCCAGACAAAATTGTACCAAAGAATTCCCAACTTCTATTGCTAAAAGCAAAAGCTATAAATGCTATCTTGAACACTCTTATAATAAAATCGAATTTACTTAACTGTATTGTTCCAAGCATATAGCCAACAACAGTAAATATAACGTATAGAATAAGTAAAGCTCTTACTCCTTGTAGAAGCCCCTTTCTATATCCTTCGTACGGAATTTTAATTCCATTTTCATCTCTTGCTGTTATGAAATCAAAAATCTTGTTTATAGTTGATGAAATAAAATCGTTTATTTTTCTTTTTAAAAATAAATTTACTGTATATTTGTTATCTTCATAATATTTGCCGTCTTTGTCCGTAATATCATCTCTCTCTACGTTACTTACATCAACACCAAAATATATTTTCTTAGACTCTTCGTTCCCCAAATGACTTCCATCTATTATGTAATAATTTACACCATCCTCTGTTATTTTATCCAAATTCTTTACTTTTTTGAAATCATTAGTCTTTATAGCAGATGGATCTCCTGGCGGATTATCACCCAAGTACATATACAGTTTTTTACCACTATCGAAGTTACATGATCTAGTCACTTCAACATGATATCCACCTCTATGAAGTTGGTAGTTGCCATTACTTGCTATAGCAAGCATCACATTACTACCAGGTTCTACCTCTTTATTTACTTTATAGTCATGATTTAATTTTAAGGAAAAATCCTTAAAATTATTACTTATTTTTGAGCATACCAGATCATCATTTGCTTCTTTCCTTTTTGGAAAACATTGAATAGCTTGAGCAGTATCCTGATCATCAAGATCGCCAATTTTTGCAACAAGAGCCTCAGCCCAAGAAATATCTCCTCTGCCCTCTTTGAAGTTTAATTTAGAGTTTGATATTAAATTAATGTCAATCTGCTTAGAATCTCCTTTATTTTCTTCAATCTTTTTTAGCTCATCCTCAATGCCTTTAAGGTGAGGATACATGTCACACTTATTGCCTTTATCATACTTTTTGTGTCTTACAGAAGAAACACAATTTCGTTTTCTTTCTGCACCTATCCCAAAACCCCATATACCCTTTTTATTGTAGCATATGTTCTGATAGTGACAATTAAGCTCATAAGAACTGTACTTATTTGCCTCATTATCACATCTTTTCTCATTACATAATTTATCCAGTCCTATTTTAGCTCGTCGTAAATCTAACAATGCGCCATTCATCCATGGACTTCCATTTTTAATATAATCCTTATTAAAGTGTACCTTATTATCGTATGGAGTGTAGCCGTTACCAACTAATACTTTTCTTTCCTTCATGCTTTCTTTACTAAGCTGTGGAAATTCTACTGCAGTCCTTTTACCACTTTCTCCACAAAAGAACATCCCTCCATTTAGCACGTCTTTTATCGTAGCTTTGTCTTTTTCATCCCCTTCTTTAGTTCTATAACAATTGTCATCAAAACTAATCCCTTCTTTTTCTGGATTATTATAATCAATTATCATCTCTCTGGGAACTAAGCTAAAGCTTAATTTATCACCAGGGTTTACTTTGATTCCAGTATCCACATAACGTCTCTTACTATATGATTGACCATTTCCGAACCCTGTGTCTCTACACACTTCTTGCTCGTTAAGACCAGAATTATTAATTAACTCGCTACTGTAATTTGGTATTGAATCATCGGTACAAAATACAGCAGGCACAAGTACTCCCTTTGGACTTTGACCTTCTTTAAGAGGACAGAAATTCGCTGATCCACCGAGAGTAAATTTGATTTTCTCATCCTGGCTAATTACTTGACCAGAGTCAATCCAATGAATTTTAACTCCTTCATCTGCTTTATAAACTGGAACATCTACGCTGACACTAGTATTTCTGCTCTGCAGACCAGGTTCAACACAATCCATCGTGCAGCCAGTAATTACAAGATATAGTATCAATAATAATGATCTTCTGCTCATCATTGATTTCCTGTGTTTGTTGGTATTTTAGGCACTGATCTTTGAGCTGGTTGTGGTATTTGAGGTCTTCGACTTGGTGTACCAGATTGCTGACCTGCTCTTCTTTGAGCGCTTTGCTCATCTAAACCTACTACTCCCATTAAGCTTTGCTGATATTGCCTTCCTGGTTCGCTTGCTACATAAACACCAAACAACGAATCAGATATTGTCGAAGATGCTTCAACTAAAGCTTTCATAGCATGTCCTAAAATAACAAAAGCCATCATAGCGGTGATATTAGGTACATGTTTGGAAGCATAACCGTAAAAAATACAAGGATTAAAAATCCTTAAGTTAAGATTAAGTATACATGTAGGGCAGACCTCAAAATTAAAGACCGAATACACAATATAATCCATAACTTGGCTTATTAATGATATAGAAATTAAAAGCACTACCGGATGAATTGCAAATCTTGCTAAATTTCTGATCCAATTGTGAAACATCTGTCTGGTATATCCAAATAGAAGACAAATAATAAAAATAGGTGCCAAGGAAAGCAACAATGCAACTATTGCTATAGATGTGATAAAAGAAAATAAGGCATTAAAAATGGATAAGCTTACTGTTATTAAACCCCAAATCACCAAGCAAAATGATACAATACCCAAAGGACCGGAGAATATAAGGGATACTATTAATAACACTGAGTGTGCTGATAAAAACCTATTGAGTGGTAAATCAAGAAATTCAAAAACATTTGACGTTGTACCTCTGAAATTTGCTATTTCTATTAACTGTTTTGGAGTGTTAACGAACATAGAAAATGCGTTGTTATAAAAAAAGTTCCAGCTGTTATCCTGCAATAGCTGGGTAATGATTCCTATCTTTACGCATATAATTAAAAACTCATATATAGAAATATGAGTTAACCCAAAAAAGTAGTAAAGTGTGTACAAAACTATATATAACACTAATAACGACACTATTGTAGATCTGATGGTCTTTGTTCTTTTTGATGCCACAAAACTTTGATAAAGAGATTTTACAGGGCTAGTATCAGAGTGAATCGCATTAGTGTCTTTGTAGCTAGAGCCGAAAAATGCAGTTTTTACTTTTTCATCAAAAAAATTATATATCGCACTAAAAGTTTTCGTAGGTGGCTCTTTAGTTGTGAGGTTAATGCTAAACTGACCTTCATTTTTGTAATCGCAACCATGGTCTCTTATTCCGTAATATATGGTGCCTGTTTTGTCTTTTAGCTTTTCTTTTAAGCCTTCCATGTACTCAGTATCATGAACTCTGTTAATATCAACAGGTATATCTCCCCGGGTTTCGTCAGGGCCATGTTCAGGGAATGTGTCAGAAACACGTATGTACAAGTCATCTTTCGGACTAGGTATTCTTGTTACTCTTATGTTGTAGCCGCCCTTGCCATTGCTATCCCCTAACCAGAAAGTTAATTTTGGTACTGGGTGGTCTTTACTTACCTTGTGGTCATAATTAGTATATGTACTACCATTTTGCAAATATTCAAAACTTTTTTCACCCTCCATATTAACTCTTAAGTGTGGAACATAAGTTTTGACTTTTGCATTCTTTAAAACATCACCAATAATCTCAGCATCTGCGAATTTACCACCAGAACTATTTAAAGCGCTAGTAATAGAATTAAACAATTCGTGTTCTGTAGTATTATATTCAACATACACACAATCTTTTTTAGTATTAGAATTATAAAACTTGCATATATATCCACACGCTAGATTGAGAATATATGTATCTACTTTGCTCACCTGGTTGTCTGAAAGCCCGCTACAGTCTATATTTTTTCCTTGTTGTTTTACAAAGTTGATAATCTCTTTAATTTTCTCTTCATCTTGATCTGACTCTGAAGAATCGGAACTCCAATACTCTTTTCCATTCAACCACTGTGGATCACCTATAATGTACTTATTGGGACATATTTTATCTTGACATCTTTCTCGATTTAAAACATGTGCAAAATACTCCTTCTCCCCTTCACCACAACTCTCGTCAATTTTTTTTATAGGTAACCGTGCCATTATCATTTTTACACATTTTACTGCCAATAACACTAAAACTTATCGAATCACCTTCTTTAAGCGCAAATGGCAATGTAACAACAATAGGGTCTTTCCCAGGTTGAACTGCAAAATCTTTATACCGCTTAGGACAAAAATTAACCTTGCTGGGCACTATGCTAATCTCTGTTACTTTTACACTACCTGAGATATAGACACCAGAATCAACCCACTTCTGCTCTGTTGACACTACATCTAGTTTCTCACGCAAGCCTGATAAATCTTCTGGCTTAATACAGTGATGTTCCCCGCACCCAGATAATAAAAAGAGTACCACAAAACTTATGCATAGCTTACCCAAGTTTTGGTTGCTCAAACGCTCAAACATCTGTTACTCACCTGCGCTCACTCTCCACCTGATTTTATAGTTTCACTAGAGGAGGATCCCTTATTAGCATCTCCACCTCCTCCAACAGACCCTCTTGCCTTGTTTACAGCTGCAGCGGCAACTTGACCAACACCACCAGCAGCAGCTTTGGCAGCAGATAAAGCTTTATTCACCATTTGCGCAGGCGTATTGCCTGAACCTAGTGCTGCTCTATGGTTACCAGCAAGCTCAGCAGCCATACCGGGAAGAACGTTTAAAAAATGGTAAAATAAAAATAGCACTAAACACAACTTCATTAACTCTCCAAGTACAGAGTTACTAAATTCAACATACGCAAAATCAACCAGACCAAGCAGCATGCTTTTCTCCCATTTGTATTCCTGTAGCATGCATGCTAAAGTATTTGGATTGTTAGTACATCCTCCTTTTTCCAACTTAAACCAATATGTTTTCTTGCCTAATATTTCAACTTGCTCTTCCTCAAAATTTAAACCTCTATAAAAGATTTTATCACATGCTATGAACATAAAAGATAAAAATGCAAAAAGGATAACAGGGTATAAACTGTAGGTAATTAATTCTTTTACCCAACCATCAAAATATCCCTTAGTATGTTGAAATAAAACCATAGGAATGAATAAAGGCGATAAAATGATAATTACACTAAGAGCAACTAAAGATAAGATAAATACATAACACATCCACAAAATAACCATCATCATTAAAATGGCCATGAATATACAGACAAGAGCTACTAAAATTTGCCCACCAGCAAAAATAATACCTATTATTGAACCTGCTACTAACAAGACAGGAGCAGCGCCAAGCAAGACTGCTAACGCTACAACACCTCCAGTACCAATTTTGCCACCAATTCCATCAAAAGGTGCTCCTAAATAAAATAAAATCCTGCAATCAAGCCTATCCCAAGGTGCAAGATAACTGTAAGATACCTTCTTTCCTGTATGAAGAGCATATTCATAATCTGTACCTGCATTGTAATTACATATACCTTGACTCTCAGATGACGCTTTAAGCACTATTTCTGATAAACCATTTGAAAGTTTTGTCAATTCTCCGTAATAATGAGACATGGTACTACCTGTTGTGAAATAAATCACCAAAGCGAATTTAATGATCAACATGTACATTTCTTGTGGACTGCGAACACCACCAGACATGGCTTTTATAGAGAACAGTATTAAAGCCAAAACTAGAACAGCAGTTACGGTGTTTTTTAGCTTTTTCTGTGCCACAGATAAGAAACTGCCTTTTTTATTCCCATTCTTGTCTTTCAGTAGCTCACCACTTGAATCGATACCTGCCACTAAATTGTCTAACGATTCCTTAATGCATTGCACTATCATAGAAGTTATGGGAATAGGAGATAATGATTTACTTCCTGCTTGATTATAGCAAGCTTCAGAGACATACGAGCTAAAACAGCCTTTATTGTCGTAACCTACAAAAATTTTTCCTTCTTTTTCCTTATCTCTTATAATAGTTTTATGATCTTCATTGGCACCAATTTTTACTGGTAAATCAACAGCACCATTGGCCTTACTCTTGAAAATCATCGTAGACTTTTCACACATAGGAGCAAGAGGGTCTGGTGGTAATTCTGTGCACCCTATATCAATTCCTTGCGGCCAAGGAGCTCCAGCTGCTCTAACTTCAGCCAATTCCACGCATAACCTGCCCATTTTTCTCACTGCTCTGAATGTTGATCCATGTATGTTTTCGCTCTGTCCAGCTTTAAGCACTTTACATTCCAGATCACCATCAACTTTCGGAGACCATGACCCACTTTCATATCCAGTGTCTTTCTCTCTGACATCAAAGTCTATCTCTCCAAAAAGATTACCAAAAGTCAAAGGATTGCGATGACACACTTCTATATATTCACTATATTGCACACCATTTTTTGGCCAGTAGTAGTGTCGCCTATCAGCATTCCAGTCAGTAGAGTTTAAAATCTCCTTTTCTGTTTGTTTTCCACCTTTTCCTGATCTTTTCTGTAATGCAGAAAAATATTCGTCTTCTGTTTGATAATTTTTATCTGTGAGCATACTATAATTTGCATATTCATCTTTTAATTTGAAATTTTTATACTTTCCATCATGATCACGTGCAACTGGGTGTTTAACAAAGCTATGCTGACAAACAATAAGTCCCCCTATTGCCTTCCAGACTCCAACAATTGCAGCTATCATTCCAACAATAACAAGAGCTGTAAATAAACCAGCAGAAGAGACGATTAAAACAATGCCAGTAAATATTGCGCCAACAGCAATCACTATTCCAGCAAGTGCTGCAGCTGTTTTAAACACCCCACAATCAGGATCAGAGGCACGACTAAAACTGCCAGTAGAATTAAACCTGCTAACAAATTCTGTCTTGTCAGTACCATTTACTCCACCTGCAAATACTGGATATGAAAGTAAAAAATCTATATTTAATAAAAATATCGCAATTAATAGCAATGAAAGTTTAGTTTTAAACATTTTTCACCTTTTGATAAAACACAGGCAACCATACTTTTGGATTATCTCCGACCTCTTTTAGTATATCACGTAACAGTAGAACACTTTCTGCACGTCCAGATAATACGTTGACCACATCATCCAAATCTTTTAGATCTATTCTAGCTACTACAGCATTAACCCCCTGCTTTACCAAAAAGAATCTAGTACTTGGGTCTGTGTGTTTGATCAGTATGTATTCACGTTCAGTTAACATAAAAACATCTCGGTAGACACTAGTAGCTTTCAGATTTGGCAAAAAAATTTGTGTTGCTGTCTGCTGTACAAGCGTATCACTAATAGCACTTTTACTTGCATCTTCAACACTCTGAGTAGCAAAAATCACAAAAGCATTTAACTTTCTCAGCACTTTCAACCAGTCCTTTATCTTAGGTGCAAAAACTGGATTATCTATTAACGCCCATGCTTCATCAAGAACAATAATAGATGGAGTGCCATCAAGAGATATACTAATCCTATGAAATAAATAAATCAAGACTGGTCCAAGAGCAACAGGATCCTTGAGCAAGCTAGCCATTTCAAAGCCAAACACCCTTGCTTTTGAAAAATCTAGCAAATCTTCTTTATTGTCAAATATTGCAGCGTGAGAGCCATTGTCATGCCACATAGATATTGCTCCAGCTAAAGTATCAGGGCCTGCAAGCCCCAAAAAAGGTACGAGATTTCTCAAGAATCTCTTTTCTTTTTCTAATTTAAAATTTCCCTCGATTGCATCATTAATTCGAGCAATGTCTTCTGAAGCGAATTTATCGTTGTACACCGAGATTAAGGATTTTATCCATTCCATTAAAAATGTTCTATTATCAGGAGTATCGTCAAGTTGTAGAGGATTAAAATTTGTTTTAGTTCTTGGTTCTATTATAGTGTAGATGCCGCCAAGTGCTCTCAAAAAAAATCTCTGCACCACAATCTTTATCAAAAAAGAATATTCTTGGAGAAAATTTCATTGCTTGAGCACATAAGAAATTCATTAAAACAGTCTTACCAGCACCAGTTGGCCCAATTATCATAGTATGTCCAACATCCCTTATATGAAAGTTGAAGAAAAATGGTGTGCCAGATGTTGTGTCAAAAACTGTAACAGCATCTCCCCAGTGGTTATTGAATTTTTTACCAGTAGGATAATTATGTTGAGATGCAAAACCAGCCAGATTAAGACTACTTATCGTACCTTTTCTTACTATATAATCGAAATTACCAGGAATTTGTGCCCAAAATGCTGGTTCAAGGTTAACTCTCTCACGAATAGGGTAAACACCGCAATTAGAAAGCTCTGATTCTACCAATGACAAAGCATTATCTAATGATTTAGGGCTTTTTTCTATACATAAGATAGTTAAATGGTGTTCACCAAATGCAATCTTACCGCTCATTGCATCATCAAGCGCATGAGAAATTTCTGCTATTTGAGAAATAGCTTTATCTGCAGATTGTATCATCCGATTTTGCTGTATCTGCATTTTTGCAATTGCCATTTGCCTATTTATAAATTGGAAAGATTGTGTGATGATAAATTCATAAGGAAGTTGTAAAAAAGAATCGAGCATCCCTGCAGAGGTATTATTTCCATATTCCTTGATACTAACTATTCCAGCGTATTTACTCTCATTATGAGTCACAACCTGTATCATCTTACGACCAAAAAATAACCTATGTACTGGTAAGTATCTTGATATTTCAGTTTTTAGTGGAAAGAGCGTGTTTGTAACAAATCCACAATTTACAATTCTAGATAGAAACTCCATTATTTCACAAAATAGGCCGTTTGGAGTTTCTTTTACTTCAAGGATTTTAGGCGAATAATTCCTAAGGCTTGTCACTATACGATTGGTCGTTTCCTCTAGATCTTCATAGGTAGCACACATATCACTTTCCCAAGCGTGTTTTGAAGTTACATGCCCGAATTTCTTTAATAAATGTGATAAAAACTCTACTCCTTTTGTGTCTGCTCTACGAATAATCGTAATGTATAGGTCATTAATAAAAGATTGCCTCGTTGCATGTTTTTCTCTCCATTTTAGATTTACATGATTAGCAAAGAAATTTGGCAAATTCTGGCTTGCAAATTCATCAGAAAAGATATTTTTCTTACGCCTGATGATATGAAAGTACAAACTAAATGCTGGAGATGAAATGCTTCTTAGCATCTGATTTCTGATGTTATTCTGTATTACCAAATCTTCATCATCGGCTGTTTCAAACGCAAAGCCACTTAATTTGATAAACTTAACCAACCAATTCTGCTTTGTTATTAGGGTTGTACTATTCCAATAGCAAGAATAAGGTATAAATTCAGCAGCGTGAACCTCCCTGCTTAGAGTAGATTTATTCTTCGATTGAATAGCTCTAAATCTCAGCATCACACTACTTCAAGTAATATCATAAGAATTAGCTCCATGATAAAAACGATTTAAACATTTGGAGCATTTTCCCAATTTTACCATAAATAACTCAATAAACAACGGTTCCTTTGCAGAAGCTATATAGCCAAGTCCATGTATCCCTGGTAACATCAGGAGAATTACTCTAAGATCATTTGTATTAATGAAAATTAGCATGCAAATTAGAACGTTTAATATTGCAAACATATAACTCACACCAAAAAGCATTGCAGGTCTTGTAAGACCTTTAAATAATTGATCCGTTTGTATGCTACCTGTAGACATATCTTTAACCTTCTAATAATAGCTTTAACACTAATACTACATCATTAATTAAAATCCATTGAAATGAATAGCACTTTAGGTAAGATAATTAATTTAAATTCAATGATTACAAGCTGGCCATTTCAAGAAGCAGAAAAAATACTACAAGAATTTCCTAATAAAAAAGAGATAATATTTGAGACTGGATATGGACCTTCAGGTTTGCCGCATATTGGTACTTTTGGGGAAGTTTTCCGTACTACGGTTGTTGCAAATGCCCTAAAAAAAATAGCTCCTGGTATAAAAAACAAAATCATTGCAGTTTCCGACGATATGGATGGTTTGCGAAAAATACCAGATAATGTACCAAATCAGGAGATGCTAAGGGAATATTTAAATAAGCCATTGACTATGATACCAGACCCATTTGGTACTCATGAAAGTTACGGTCATCATATGAATTCATTGCTGTGTAAGTTCCTTGATTTATTTGATTTTGAATATGAATTTAGAAGTGCTACAGAGTGTTATAGATCTGGTGTTTACGATGAAAAGCTCTTACTCTTGCTGAAAAATTACGACAGAGTAATGGAGATAATGCTTCCGTCATTCCGAGAAGAAAGACAGCAAACCTATAGTCCATTCTTACCGATATGCCCAAAAACTTCTCAAGTTTTGCAAGTCCCAATAATTGAAAGGAATAACAACAAAGGAACAATCACATATAAAAACGCAAATGGAGAAAAAATAGAAGTTCCAGTAACAAAAGGCAGATGCAAATTGCAATGGAAACCAGATTGGGGAATGAGATGGGCCGCATTTGGAGTCAATTACGAAGCTCATGGAAAGGATTTGACTCCATCTGCTGTGCTTTCAAGTCAAATATGTAAAATACTTGGAGAAAAGCCACCGCTTTTGTTTTGCTATGAGTTATTTCTTGATAAAGAAGGAAAGAAGATATCAAAATCAAAAGGAAATGGTATTTCGATCGAGGAGTGGCTAACTTACGCGCCCACAGAGGGTTTAGCGTTATACATCTTTCAAAGTCCTAAAAAAGCTAAACGTTTACATTTTGATGTGATACCAAAATCAACCGATGAATATTTGGAGTTTGTTAAGCGTTACAATGAGAGTGAAGAAAAGGATGTAAACAGTTCTGTATGGCACATTCACCAGGGTAACGTTCCTAATATCGAAACTTCGGGTATAAACTTCTCATTGCTTTTAAACCTAGCAGCAGCCTGTAATGCTGAAAATAAAGAGATTCTTTGGGGTTTTATATCCACTTATGCATCGAACGTTACACCGAAAAACAACAAAATGCTCGATAGGCTTTCAGACTTTGCAGTTAGGTATTATCACGACTTTATCAAACCAACAAAAGCGTATAAGACTCCAAATGAAAAAGAGAAAGAAGCGTTACTAGATTTAAAGAAAACCCTGCATTCTCTATCTATAACCGCTACTGCCGAAGAGATTCAATCTCAGATTTTTTCCATCGGAAAAAAACACAATTACAATAACTTACGCGATTGGTTTCAGTTGCTGTATGAAACACTACTTGGACAAAAAATCGGTCCAAGAATGGGATCTTTTATAAAGCTTTATGGGATAGATAATACAATCTCTCTTATAGAAAGTGCTACTGAACGTACACTTTAGAGTTTGCCTTCTCTTTTCATTTGAGCTTTTTAGTTTTATTAATTATAAAAATTGCTTGACAAACCTCGCTACTTTCCTTATTATGGTAAGGGGGTTAGTGAAGCTTGTAAAGTAATTTACCGTTTCTGTAAATATCTGGATTAATATTATATAGAAGGTTTGCTGCCAATAAAGCCTAAACTTACCAAATACATTTCTGTAGATTCAGATCTACTTGACTTTGGTTTGCAGTATCTTACTGTTTTAAACATTTTTTTTTAGCTCATTGCAGAAATCTTTATCAGACTCTCCTTGAAAAATTTTTACTACGAACTTGCCATCATGATTCAAGAAATGCTTTACAAAATTGAGCGCTGCTTCACATAAAAGCATAATTCTGATATGATCTAACGATTTTAAACCGCAAGATTCGGGTGCCATATCAGATAAAATTACATCAAATTTGTGATCCTTGAATTTTTCTCTTAAAATTTCAAGTCCGTTGATAATATCACACTGTATACACTCTACTCCATTAATTGAATTTATTGGTTTTATGTCAACAGCAACCACATCTGCTCCTTTCTTAGATGCAACTTGTGACCATCCACCAGGAGAAGCACCAAGATCAATAATTTTTTGCCCTTCTTGGAATAATTTAAATTTATTATCTATTTCTACTAGCTTGTATGCTGAGCGTGACCTATAACCATCCTTGCTAGTTTTTCGCACATACTGATCATTCAAATGACGATGTAGCCACCTTGTTGAAGATAGTTTTCTGCCTCTAGCCGTCTTTACTCTAGTTTTTATTGCTAATATCCTACTTATTATTGATTATATCTTTGAGCTCTTTTTCAACTACTTCTTTTACCAGTGCATGTAGATATTTATTTAGCCATTCTGAGAGCTGAGGTTTTAAAAGAGATGTAACTAATTCTTCAACAGTAAGGTTCGCTTTTCTTTGTTGTTTATGCTGCAATTCTTTTTGCATTTTTCCAAGCAGCGCTTTGATCTCTTCCATATTCTCTTTTAAAATTAGATGATCGTTATTTTGCGCTTGTAAGCCGCTATTACTCGCTTTGTTATTACTCATTTGGATATTATCACACAAATAAATATCTTTTTTTTCTTCTGAATTGTAGCTATGGCCATTAAATTGGTTATTGTTGCAAACCATTTCCTCACTTTGGTCATCATTATTAATGTCCTCTTTTTCACTATTTTCTTTTTTGCTATCTTCTCCCATGTCTTCTGGGTACTCTTCGTCAAGGTATAGCACATCATCATTTTCATCCTTTATTTCTGCTTTATCGTTACTTGCGTTTTTACCCGATATAGCTTTTTTTATATCTTCTAAGATATCTTTTACAGATTGATTGCCTTGTTCATCATGCATATTGCTAATACCATTAAATTTAGAGATTTATACTATTTATTATAAAAAGCAAATTATAAACACTGACTACATAATTGCTTTTTGCTTCAACTAAGTCTGAACGTGCTTTAAATAATGCATCTTCAGTATTCAAAAGGTCAGATGTACTCTTTAAATTTAAGTTTACCTCTTGCTCAACTCCTTCCAATGCTAGAGCTGCTGCTTTTTCCGCTTCTTGACTTGCTTTGATAATGGCCTTTGCTGTCAGCACATTATTCCAAGCATTTACAACTGCTTGTTCTATATTTTTTACCGCTTCATAATAATCGTAGGTAGACTTTTTTGCATCTATTTTAGCTCTACTGACACCAAAAGCATTAACTCCTCTTTTAAAGATTGGAACATCAAGAATAAAAATAACATTGACATTTTTTAATAGGTTGTCTAACTTTATACCATCTTCCAAAAAATTTTTGCTTGCACTTAGATTTAAAGAAGGAAGCCACTTGGAGCTTTCAGCGATCACTTCCATTCCCGCTGCTCTTTTTTGATAAACAGCTGCTTTTAAAGATAAATTATTGGTTTTTGCTAACTGTAAACATTCATTTAGCTCTGGAACAGAAGGTAGTTTACCATTAGCTTCAAAAAGGTCATCAGCATCTTCGCCAATCAAATGATAATAAGCAATATTTGCCAACTTTAATTTACCTTTAGCATCAACCCTTTCAGATATAGAAGACGAGAATTTTGCCTCTGCTAACAAAACTTCAGCTTTGGTTATCTCTCCAAGGGAAAGGCGTTTTTTCATAGCTGACAAATGCTCTAAAGAAACACGCTCTTTATGTTCTCTGAGTTTTAATATTTCTGCCTTTTGTAAAACATTAACATATGCTTTCACAGCGCTGAGTGCTACTTCTTGCTTCGACTGTTGAAATCTCATTTTTGCTGCTTTAAGAAGATGACTTGATCGGTTGAATGTAGCAAAAGTGCCCCCACCATCTATTATCCTTTGGCTTAATATCAGGCGTTTTCCAGGTAAATTAGATTGATTATAAAGATTAAAATTACTATCAAAATTGTACTGTAAATTAATGTCAGGTAAAAAACCAGCTAATCCAGAAGATTTTAGTTGTTTTTCAGCACTTTTATATTGGTAAAACTGAGACTTTATTTTTGAGCTGTTTTTGATAGCTTTACTTATAGCCTCTTCCAGATCGATTGCATGGCAACTTATAGCACTAAAAGCGATTGCAAATATAATAATCAATCGAAACATTTTACTTTCTAACATGGTATTTAAGTTACTAACATAAATTACTTTAGTAATCAATAACTAATGTTGTTGACACTATTGAGAAATTTAATATATAGTAACTTACTATTGTGTATATAAGATAAGATATGAAAACTTTTTTCTTGAAAGAGAAACAAATCAATAAAAAGTGGCTTATTATAGATGCAGAAGGGTTAGTGGTAGGTAGGCTCGCAGCGTTTATAGCAATGCTGTTACGCGGGAAGCATAAGCCTGAGTATACACCTCATATGGACTGTGGTGACAATATAATCATTGTTAATGCGGAAAAGGTGTGTTTTACTGGGAAGAAACTTAAAGATAAAATTTACTATAAGCATACAGGTTATCCTGGTGGTTTAAAGAAAACTACTCCAGATACCATTTTAAATGGTAAATTTCCTGAACGTGTGATAAAAATGGCAGTAAAAAGAATGCTTGATGATGGCCCTATGGCACGTAGGCGGTTTGAAAATTTGTATGTTTATTCTAGTTCAGAGCATAAGCATCAAGGACAGCAACCTGAAAAAATAGATTTTGCCTCTTTAAATCGTAAAAATAAGAAGTAATGGAGTGAAAGTGAAAATAAATAATAATGATCAGCCAAAAAAGGCAGAAGTTGATTTACTTGGTCGTTTATATGCTACAGGCCGAAGAAAAGAATCTATAGCAAGGGTATGGATAAAGCCAGGAAGTGGAAAATTTAGTGTTAATAAAAAAGATGATCTAATTTCTTATTTTAAAAGAGAAGCGGCGTGCCAAATGATTAAAGCACCATTTATAGTAACTTCTATGTTAGGTGAATATGATATGTTTGCAACTGTAAAAGGTGGAGGGCTATCTGGCCAAGCAGGTGCCTTAGCTCATGGAATAAGCAAAGCTTTAAGTAGTATAAGTCAAGATTTACACTCTATATTACGTAATGGTGGGTTTTTAACTAGAGATTCACGTGTTGTTGAGCGTAAGAAATATGGTCAACATAAAGCTCGGAAAAAATGTCAATTTTCTAAGAGATAGTGATTTTATAGTGGTGTTTTTTGTAAATATTGTACAAATATTTGTGTAAAGTTTATGATGTCTTCTATTTTTGTAATAAATTTAGTTGACTATTGACATTAGCATAATATGCTATTTATGTGATTTTTCAATATTAAGGTAGTTTATGAGTAAAGAAGATATAACAAAACAACTAAAAGAAGGTTGTGCTAGTCAGGGTATATGTATAACACAATCTGATTCAAATAAGTTGTATGACACGTTCATGGGAATAATCAAGAATGAGATAAACTGTAAAGGTGAAATACGTCTACATGGAATAGGTACACTCTCTACTGTTATAAGTCAGGAGAGACAATGCCGTAATCCTCAAAATGGGAAGATTATGACTGTTCCTGAAAAAACAAGGATAAAATTTAAACCAAGCAAAACTTTTTTAAGTATTGTAAGGCACAAGAAAAAAGTACCTGCTATTTAGATATTGTCATTTTCATCCTTTTGATTACACTGTGTAAGCCATAAAATATAGCCTCGCTGATTAAAGAATGGCCTATATTAAGAGCTGAGATGTGAGGTATTTCTTTTATTCTTTTAGCGTGTTTATAAGTTATGCCGTGTCCTGCGTGGCATTCTATTCCTAGCTTGTTAATGTATTCTGTAGCATTGATAATTAACTGTAGCTTTTTCTCTGATGGATTATTGCAGTAATTTCCTGTATGAATTTCTATTATATCAGGTTTCATCTTTAACTTTTCAAGATATTTTAGTTGATTAATATTTGGATCGATAAACAGTGAAACTTTTATGTCAGAGCTATGCATTTCCCCTATTATACTAGAAAGTTTGCTATATATATTAAAGATATCTAGGCCACCTTCAGTTGTTAGTTCTTCTCTTTTTTCTGGTACTATACAAATCGAATAGGGTTTTACTTTTTTTGCTATTTTGAGCATTTCTTCCGTGGCTGCGATTTCAAGATTTAGCTCGGTGCTTATGTTTTTTTTAGGGTAAATACGTCTTCATCTCTAATATGTCTTCTATCCTCTCTTAAGTGCACGGTGATAAAATCTGCTCCAGCATCAATAGCTATTGTTGCTGCTTTTAGCGGATCTGGATAAAAAGTGCCACGCGCGTTGCGAAGTGTTGCAACGTGATCGATATTAACACCTAATTTCACAGTTTACCTTAAAAATTATTTATAGATTATACGTATCATTAGGTCTTCTGCATAGTCATTGTTTAATGCCATAGCTGGGAGACGGAGCTACTAACAAACTCTGCCAGCTATGTATTTTATTATCTTCAATCTGTGCAGATTAAACGACAAAACAACATAAGACCTGCTGCGAATCAAGCGATAAAAAAAAGGAAAGGAGGGTGACTAAAATCAAGGTTAACTAAAAGGAGTGCTTAAGATTCACAATACCAGCAATAATATTGAACCTCAGGTTATATTTTTTCTGAAAATTGCGATAAACATTCGACATAATCTTAAATATCTTTATCTCTCGGATCTTACTTTCTACTCTCATTCTAAATGATTTCTATTATGCTCTTTCTGCTCTGGAGTTAATGGCTTTTTACGATACTTTTTATATGGAATTATAACATTGCTTTGCAATTTTTGCCAACCTTGATATCCAGAATCGGCATATTTTATGCTATCGAGTGGTAGATATTTTTCTTGTTTCCTTATGCGAAAATCGCTCACGATATGACTTTGACACTGATAAAATTCTTCCTCCTTCTTCGATAATAATCTCAGTTTTCATAGTGTTGGTTCTTTTTTTTCCTGAATATGATTTCTTCCGTTTTTTACTATCTTCTGGCCTCTGTATTTGCTGTTCTGTAACATCAGCCAGAATTTTCAGTATTTTTTCTGGTGTCATACTTCTATCTTTTGTTATAGTCACTTTTTTGGCGAGTAATGGCTCTATTCTCTTAAGTAACCTACATACATTTGCGTTGTGCACATTGAATAGGCATCCTAAAAATCTATGTGTTATGTAAGTGCGATAGTACAAAATTACACAAAACAACTTATCTTCCAGAGTTGGTAGTTTTTATCTTCTACCATGGCACTTTTTCTGTTTTTCAAGTTTTTCCCATCCAGACCTCACTTTTTCCACTACTTTTTCGAACTCCTCTATAGTTAAACCTGTTATATTACGAAAGTTTCTTCGGTGTTTCCTCATATTATAGTAACTAAAGCTCATTTTTTACCTTACTCAATCTGCTGATTCTTCTTCTACCTCTCTCCCATCATTTTTTCAATCACCTTTTGCAGCAGGTCTTTTG
>NZ_QPIP01000019.1 GCF_003344345.1 Wolbachia endosymbiont of Cylisticus convexus
AACTGGTTTAGGGATTGTTACACCAACACAACAGAGGTTGGGATATGATGCAAGGAAAACTAAATCAGATAGCAGTAATCAAAGATGCTATGAATGCTACACTGAAGAGCCGTATGCGGGGAATTCGCAAGTACGGTTCTGTTGGGGGGATCATAGCAACTAAACCTAATAGGAGGATTTAAAGTTATGATCTCTACCGGACTGTATTTTGTGGAGTGCTGTACGTCCTAAAAAGCTGTTGCCAGTGGAGAATGTTGCCACAAGAGTTTCCAAAATGGAGAAGTTGTTACGACTACTTTAAAAAATGGAGCGAAAAACCAAGCGAAGATAAAGAAAGTATTTTGGAGAGTGTTTTAAAAAAAATTAGTTAGAAAGGTCCGTATCAACAATGGTAGGAAACAGTTTCTGTATAATTGATGCTCAAAGTGTTAAAAACGCAGATACTGCTGAAAGAAAGGGCTATGATGCAGGCAAAAAAAATTTCAGGTATAAAGCGCAGTTGATACACAAGGTCTTCCACACGCAATTCATATAACAACGGCAGAAGCAGCTGATCGTAGCAGTGCTGTAAAAATGGTTAAAAATGCTAAAGCAAAACTCTCTGAAGTCAAAAATATACTCGCTGATGCTGGCTATACAGGAGAAAATTTTGCAACACAAATAAAAGCAACTATTGGTGCAACTGTTGAGGTGAAGCGAATTACATACCTTTGCTGTATTGCCAAAAAGATGGGTTGTAGAGAGGTCTTTTGCTTGGTTGGAAAAATGTAGACGGTTATGGAAAAATTGCGAGCGTAAACTCAACACCAGCTTACAAATTTGCTTTCACTTCTTTGCTCCTCAAAAGATTATGAACAGGTTCTTAGGAAATCTAAGTATGATAATACTAAAAAAAGAAATGTATTCTATTAAACGTTCTATTGTTAACTTAGTATCCAGAACAAAAAAATATCAAAGTCGTCACATTATATCACGAACCTTTTCCAAGACTTTCTTCATATTTTCGCTTGAAAGTAGGATTAAGCCAAGCCTAGATAAGTATCCACCTTCAGTACTGATAGAGTCTACAACTTCTTTAATGAATTCTCTTAACCCATCAACAGTATATAAGTGTTCTTTCTTTATATAAAGATATAAAGGCCTTGCTAACATATATTCCCCCGATGATATATTTTTATAAGTTGGCTCAATTCCTGCGATTGTACTTCCTTGAATTTCATCTTGGTTTTTCGCTAGAAAGCTGAAGCTAAATATTCCTAAAGCGTTTTTATTGCTCTTCAATTTTTGTATTATTATGTTTTCATTAATTCCAACTTCTATATACCTTCCATCATCCCTGATATTACTACATGCTTTCTTTCTTTTTTCCTGATCTTTATAATTCTCTTTGAAAATCCTTGAGTTCATACATGAATATTGATCAAGCATAATAAAATTAACCAAAGTTTCATGTGTGCCTGTATTTTGATGTGGACCATAGATTTTAATTTCTGTTTTTGGTAGGGCTTGATTTACATCAGACCAAAATTTTTTATTATTTTTTACTAATCTGCCATTTTCTTGAGAATATGCAGATAAAGTTTCAAATAGGTCATTTTTCGTAAAATCAAATCTATGGCTTTGATTTGAATTTGCAATGACAACTCCATCATAGCCAATGATGATCTCTATTACTTCATTAACTTTATTTCTTTTGCATAGTTCTCTCTCTACTTCCTTGATAGGACGAGATGAAGTGGTGATATCTGGTGTGTCTTCCCCTATCCCTAAGCAAAACATTTTGAACCCTGATCCACTTCCTATTGATTCCACAACTGGAGTTTTAAAGGGAAATACACGACTGAATTCTTCAGCTATAAATGAGATAAACGGAAAAACAGTTGAAGATCCAACAATTCTGATATACTTTCTGGCATCAGTATTTGATAGCGGCATGAGTAATACAAGTGCAAAAATAAGGAAAAAGCGTTTCAGCATCGTTTTTGCTTAAGAGTGTAAACTTAATTATTGTAATAAAAAATCAAACTGAAAAGCTTTTTTTCTAGATTTCAGCAGGTATAGCAATCACAATTTATTATAAAGCAGCCAGGAAAAATACTCCACAAAAAATAAAACTAGGTTACACCATAGCTACGTTGCAGTATCTCCTAACAAATAATTGAGTTGTTAAGTGCAAAAGTAGTCAATCTAATGTTAAAATACAACGTTTTTGGGAGTGTTAAATAAATCATAGGCGTCAAGTTAAGGAAAAGTGGCATAAGAAAGAAGAGAAGCGGTAAAAATTATTCTAGATATTAAACGATAAAATTAGTAATTTATAGACTCTTTTAAAAAAATTATCTTATTTTAGATCAAGATTTCTTAAAAAATAAATATAATAAATAAACCTTAAATGGTTGCTATATTGGGCGTATTCTCTTAACTTGACGCGTATGGTTTATTTAACACTCCCTGCCCGTGCGCTTTGATGCAGATTACTTAAACGCTTCTATTGATAACTATTGCAGTAGCAGCTGGAATAATATCCCCTTGGTGGAAGTGAAAACATAGATTGAAAAAATTAAGCAATGCTGAGATCTAAATGAACCTCAGCATATGCAATCATTTTTAACCAACTATATATATTACAATATACTAGAATATTGCTGAGTTCCCACACTTGAAGCTTGAGGAGATTCTAATTTAGTACTCTGCAAAATAGAAAGTTTTAATAACTCCTTTAGAGCTAATTTTTCAAGTGCTGTATCATCTTTATTTAAGATTTTATCTAGCATGTTGCTTTTCTGTAAGCGATTAACATAATTTCTAGCTTCCCCATTAAGAGCCCCTACTGTGTTGATACAAGACAATACTAAATCCGAGCTCTTTATTGCTAAAATTCCATTTACGAAAATGTCTAATTTTGTTTTATCTTTAGTTAAGTCTCTAGCTAACCTATTTCTGATAACAGGATTATTATCATTAAACACAGTGCACTCAAGATAAAAGGAAGGATTAACAAGTATAGAGTACTCCAAAGGTATTGGTTTCAAACAATCGTTAGCATGAACAAATATGCCACATTCAGTAACACGCCCTTCTCTTACCGCAACACTATAGTTGAAACGATCTTCATACATTGATAGCAAAGAAAAAAGACGTATTACACTTGTACCTCTATCTTTCATTTCATCGAAAAGCTTTCTATCACTTATTAGTTTATGCAAGATGTAATCCATAGCAAAGTAATTTGCATCGTGAAAACAAAACATACTACTTTCTTCAAAAATGGTCTCAGCTAATTCAATAGATTTTTTATCCTCATCTATGAAAGCTTTTTCATTTCTATTTAACTGTATGATTTCAGCTTTGCTATTGTTGCGTAGATCAGTTCTTTCTATTAACATCTCAAATATTTTTGTATTCATATATATTCTATATTAATTAAAGTAAGTATTAATAATACTTACTTTTTAATAAAAATAAATAAAAATCTTAATTTTTTAAACAAAATGAAAGTCCTTTTATATTTGTCTGAGCATCAAAGAGGTTTTATTAGTGTGATCCGTTCTCTATTGCACCTGGCTGGAGCACGTAGTGCCAATACTTTTATAGCACCATTTCTACTGTGAATACTAAGCGATCTGTCTTAGAATCTCCTCTTTTTGCTGATCATGAACTTTAGAATAACCGCATGCAGGAGATGCAGCAGCAGGTCTTGCGATACACTTAGGTCTTTTTGCTTGAGTGTCGAGATTAGATAGCACTTCTTCTATCAATGGGTTGACAAAGAACCATCCTCCCATATTTTTTGGTTCCTCTTGACACCATATAATTTCAGCGTTTTTGTACTTTTCAAGTTCACTACCTAGTTTATCAGCAGGGAATGGATAGAATTGTTCTAAACGGACTACTGCTATATCGTTTATTTTTTGTACTTCAAGCATTTCAATTATGTCGTAATAGACTTTACCACTGCATATTACGACTTTACGTATTTTATCATTTGAAGCTAAACCTTTTCTACACTCTGGAATTACCGTGAGAAATTTTTCTTCAAAGTCAGAAAGATTAGAAACTGCACTTTTATGACGCAATAGTGATTTAGGTGTAAACAGCACTAAAGGTTTACGAAAATCCCGATGAATTTGCCGGCGCAAAGCATGAAAATAATTTGCGGGAGTGGAGCAATTCACTATCTGCATATTATCTTCTGCACAAAGTTGCAAAAATCTTTCTATACGAGCAGAACTATGCTCAGGTCCTTGCCCTTCATAACCATGAGGCAAAAGTAAAACTAGACCACTTGATCGCAACCACTTTGTTTCTGCAGATGCAATAAACTGGTCGATCATAATTTGCGCGCCATTTGCAAAATCACCAAACTGTCCTTCCCAGAGCACCAGTGAATATGGAGAATCAAGGCTATAGCCATATTCAAAGCCCATCACAGCATACTCAGATAGTGCACTATCTATAACTTCAAAGCGAGCTTGTTCTTTGTTTATATTGTTCAGTGGAATAAACGTTTCTTCTGTTACCTGATTAACAAGTCTTGAATGACGGTGCGAAAAAGTACCGCGACCAGAATCTTGTCCTGACAAGCGCACTCCTATTCCTTCTGTGAGCAATGACGCGAATGCAAGACTTTCAGCAGTTGCCCAGTCTATGTTGCTACCAGAATTTACACTCTCTATTCTGCCATCGAGTATTTTTCTAACTTTATTGTTAAGATTAAAACTGCTTGGAATATTGCTATTTATGTGTACACCTAATTTTTTTAGCTCATCTGGTGAGACACCAGAGTCTGTATAGTATTCATTCAAATCGTTCAACTTTGCTCTTCTTAATTTTGACCACACTCCACCAAACCAATCGGCTTTTTGGGAAGTGTAAGTCGCTGACTCAGCAAGGCTTTTATCCAATCTTGCCCTAAATTCGCTGCGTAATTTATTTACTTCATTGTCACTTAATACTTTCTCTGCAGTCAGCTTCTCTTCATACAGTGTTCCTGGAGTTTTATGCTTTGATATTGCTTGATACATAAGTGGCTGAGTGAAATTTGGTTCATCGCCTTCATTATGGCCATATTTGCGGTAACATATTATGTCAATCACTACGTCCTTTTTAAATTTCTGCCTATATTCCATTGCCAAACTTGCAGCAAAACTCACAGCTTCTGGATTGTCTCCACTGACGTGAAATACTGGAGCTTCTATTGACTTTGCTACATCAGTGCAATAAAAAGAAGATCGCGCACAACGCGGATTAGCGGTAAACCCAACTTGGTTATTAATGACAATATGGACGATACCACCTACTGTATAACCTTTAATGTTGCTCAAAGTCAGGGTTTCAGCAACCACTCCTTGCCCGATAAAAGCTGCATCACCATGAATTGATATTCCAAGCACAGATCTCATATTTTGCTTTGCTCTTACTCTTCCAGCGAGAACTGGATTTACCGCCTCAAGGTGAGATGGGTTAGGACATAAACTTAAGTGTATTTTTTTACCACCAGCAAGTGCTCGATCAGAAGAGTAACCAAGGTGATATTTGACATCACCAGACACCTCAAGACCACTTGGGTATGCAAGGTTACCTTGAAATTCAGATAGCATTGCCGCATACTCTTTTCCCATAACTTTGGTTAGAACATTAAGCCTTCCTCGGTGAGCCATACCAAGAACTATTTCTTCAATACCAAAAGCTGTGGAATCACTAATAACTCTTTCAATTGCAACAATAGTTGACTCTCCGCCTTCAATAGAAAAACGCTTGTATCCAGGAAATTTCATATGGAGAAATTGCTCGAACATCTCAGATTCGATTAAGTGCCTCAGTATTTCTTTTTTATCCTGAGGACTCAGCGTATAGGTCTGGTTTTCAATTTTCTCCTGCAGCCACATCCTCTCCTCGTAAGAGGAAATATGCATAAATTCAAAGCCGATATTCTTGCAGTAAATATCTCTATAGATTTCAGCATCACGCATTGGAGATAGGTTCGAGTATTTTTGATAATCTATTTCTTTATTTACGTTTGGTGATAATGGATTTAAGTCTGCAAAAAAATGACCGTAAGATCTGAAAAAATTTGCCAAATTAGAAACCGAATCATTCGCTTTTACTACATCCTGCCCACTGCAAGAGCTAGCTTTATTAGCTTCTAAATTGCCTGAAAAAATTCTATACCAATCCTCCCCGATTGATCTATCACCCTGCAGATAACGGCTGTATATTCCCTCTACAAATTCTGCATTATCACTATAAAGGCAGCTTAAACTTAGCATAATCACTATAAAAGATATCAAATACTTATAAGTATACCTTAAGTTTTTTAAAAAAGAACTCCTTTAGTTTCCAATTATTAAGTTATACAAACACTGCAATCTGAGTTCTCCAGGAAGGGTGTCATTCTAGACTGGCGTCTAATCTTTCCATAAAACATTGTATTTTAACATAAAACAGCTATACTCACCAACTTATGCCCAATCAGAATTCCTAGATCCCAGTGTCAAGCGCTGGGATGACATCTTTTTTGGACTCCTATACTATTGCTGATTGAAGATTATTGAAATTTTTTTTGCACATTTAAGAGCGCAAGCGTTTATGAGTCAGAGGATAAGTCATATAAGATTTACTGGATCTTAATACTTTGAATTTATATTTTAGTAAACGGTAATTGGTATGAGTAATCTATTTAAAAGTGACAATTATGATAACAATCTCAATTCTTTGATAAGAGCCATAAAGCTGAAGGATAAAAAAAAAATTGATGAACAATATGATGAGACATTGAGGGATTTATCTCAAGCTCTGAAGGGTTTTACAAACAAGGCAGAAGATGTAGCCAAGTTTGTTATATATAGTGATTTGAATAATTATGTAGAACCGTTGAATGCAAAGCCACTCGGTTTTTTTGAAACATTGAAGGGAATATTAGATAGAGTCTTGGGAAAAGATATTCCAGTTAAGGATAATGATATGAGAGATTTTGTTGGTGATAAATTATCAGGTTTCACCATAGAAAAAGCAGCCGAATATACAAATATCTTAAGGATAATTAACCTCTTCAAAGAAAGACTCAAAGAAATTTTAGATTCGAAGCAGAATGTAAAAGACAATAAAGGACATAAATCATATGAAGTAAGCACGGAAAACAAAACGACATCAAAGCAGAAGGAAGATGCTTTAAAGCTGCAAGAAGGAAAACAGCCAGCAGGAAAATCAGGTATGAAAAAAATAAAACGGCCAACAACAGCGCCTCCGCCACCTCCTATTACTTCAAATGAGCTTAAACCTGAGCCTCAGAAAAAGGTTGCTACTACTGAAAAGAAGAAGGTGCGCTTTAAATCGAAACCAGAGATTATACCTTTTGATGATTCAGGATATGAAAGTTTATCAGATGAAGAGTCTGATAAAAAAATATCTAATTACCAAGAAAAAGGGTCAATTTATGTAACAGTTCCTAAAGAACATATAGAAGCGAAAAGAGAAAGTAGAAAGAAACAGCCACCAAAACCGTCAATAGCACCACCAATGCCAAATGCTATCGGTCAAGAAGTGAGGCAAAAACCTAAAAAAGATAAACCTGAAATACCACCAAAGCCTAAAAACCTAGGCCAACAAGTGAGCACGAAACCAAGGATAGTAGGAGTGACTCCCAAAAAATCAGCTAAAAGTAAACCGACAGTACCGCTAAAAAAAGCTGCTGATAAAGCAGCACCAGAAGTAAAAGTGGTTACTATGAAAGAAAAAGTAAATAGCAAGAAGGACGGCAGAGTAAAGTCAATGGTAGAAAAAATTGAGCAAAATCAAGCTGCTGAGAGCAAAGCCACTCCTGTTGCACAAGCAGATATCGGTATGAAGAAAGATCCTGTACCATCGCCAAAAGCTGCCTCTCAATCTCACTTATTTCCGACAGGAAATAAAAGATCTAAAATGAACCCCATAACAGCAAAGTCCGATCCCAAGCCTCCAGTTAGTGAAAAACCTCTTCTCACGCATGTCAGCGTAAAGAAAATAGCTGCACGATTTGAAAGCCATGGGAAGAAATAGCTATAACCTATTGAACAAACCCTATAATATCCTTGGTCTTTCTTATATTGTTATTTGCAATTTCTGCTGCTTTCTTTGTACCTTTTTTTAATATTTCATGTAAATGGAATTGGTCTTTTAAAAGACCGTTCATCTTCTCACGTATCGGTGATATAACACCGATGATTAAGTCAGCTAACTCTTTTTTGAAGTGCTTCATGTTATGCTTGTTCATTTCTTCGCACACTTTATCCACGCTTGTGTCACTAAGCACTGAATAAATGCTCACCAAATTGCTTATTTCTGGACGACACTTTAAAGTACAAAAATCAAAGCTTGAGATTGAATCTGTTTTTGCTTTTTCTATTTTCTTGATAATTAAATCATCTGTATCATCAAGATTAATACATGAATATTCTGAAGGATCAGATTTACTCATCTTGCTTGTACCATCCCTTAAGCTCATTATCCTTGATGTGCAATCCAAAGTTAAGATTTCAGGTATGATGAAATGACTACATTTATAATGATTGTTAAAAGCTGATGCAATATCACGTGCAAGTTCTAAATGCTGTTTTTGATCATCACCAACAGGAACGTATTTAGTTTGATACAGTAATATATCCGCAGCCATAAGTACTGGATAGCTGTATAGCCCAAGAGAAGCTTTTTGCTTATCGTTACCAGCTTTATCTTTAAATTGAGTCATACGATTAAGCCAACCAATTGGTGTATAGCACTCAAGCAGCCAGCCCAGTTCTGCATGACCACTAACTGTGGATTGATTGAAAATAATGGACTTTTCTGGATCTATTCCACATGCAATATAAGCTGCTGCTGTTTTGAAAATATTACTTTTTAATTCGTTTGCAGGAAGCTTATTTGCTGTGATTGCATGTAGATCAACAATGCAAAAAAGAGATTTATATTTATCCTGTAAGCCTATCCACTGCTTGATTGCACCAAGATAATTGCCTAAATGTAGTGTGCCGCTTGGCTGAATACCTGAGAAGACAATTTCTGTCATATCTTGTGCACTTTATTATTCGCTCTCTCAATCAGCAGATTTTTTAGAAAGAACAACCATTGCAGCTCGAAGCAACCTATTTTTAATGGTATAACCAGTTTGTAATACTTCTACAATAGTACCAGGCTCTTTTTCATTATCCTCTCTTTCCACAACAGCTTGGTGTAAATTACTATCAAAAGACTCACCTAGTGGATCTACTTCTTCTATTCCATGTTTTTTTAGATCATTTATAATCTTTTGGTGAGCTACTTTTATTCCTTCATGAATAGGATCACCATCTTTCAAATTTTCGATTACTTTCTTTAAATTGTCGCATGAGTCAATCATGTCACGTGCAAATTTTGTGACTGCATAGTCACTTACATCGTTAATTTGCTTTTGCATTATACGTTTAACGTTTTCATTATCCGCAACAGCGCGACGTAAATGATCTTCAAGTTGAGCTGCACGTTCTTTCAACATATTAAGCTCTTCATTTAAATCACCTGTTTGCTGATCCTCTTGGTCATCTACTTTTCGTTTACTGATCATATCTGCAAATTTCTTTTTTTTCTCTTTACTACTATCTGACATATCATTCACCCTTACAAATCTAATAAATATATAACAATCAATCTAAAAATATCAAGCGCTAGCTATGCTTGTCTTTCTATGCTTGCATTTAAAAATTCAATCAAAGTAGTTTTATAAAGAGAATCAGGAAAAGTATCAATATTACTTTGTGCCATATTAATATAGTGTCTAGCTTCTTCCATAGAAACCTGAATGGCATTATGATGATTAATATATTGTAATGCTTGGTCAAAATTGTGCCTAGCTGAAGAAAAAGATTTCTCCCAGAATTTTTGTTCTGCTGGACTGCCTTTTTCATATGCTATAATAGAAGGTAAGGTCACTTTACCTTCAAAAAAATCTTTTCCAAGTTGTTTTCCTAAAGTGCCTTGATTAGCAGTATAATCTAGCACGTCATCAATTATTTGAAATGCCATACCAAAATTAAAACCAAAATTTCTTAGCCTTTCTATTTTGTCACTTGTGGCTCCAGATACTGTTGATGCAGCTTCACAGCACGCAGAAAATAAAGATGCTGTCTTTTCTCCAATGATATTAAAATAATTTTTCCTAATCGTGTTAGGGTCAAAACGCGTTGTCATTTGCTTTATCTCACCCTTCACAAGCAAGTTTGATGCCTTAGATAAAATAGAGAGAACACTTAAATTTCCACATTCTATAAGCCATCTAAATGCTAAGGTCAACAACAGATCACCAACTAAAATGCTTGATTTATTTCCCCAAATTTTATTCGCTGTTGCAACTCCATGGCGTGCCTTACTTTCATCAAGCACATCGTCATGAAGTAAAGTAGCGTTATGTATAAATTCTACCGATGCAGCAATGTTGATCCTACTCTCTCCAGAATAGCTCAGCATTTTACATATAATAAAAACGAGCTTAGGCCTTATCTTTTTTCCTCCTGATTTAACAAGATGAGATATGATATCGGTAGCAAGCTTCGCATCTTCATCATTGACATTTTTGAAGATAAAATCATTCATAGTTGATAAATCATAAGATACGATATTATCTAATTTACTATCGTTTGTTAAATCAGTGTTTAGCATTTAAGAAGACTTATGCTTCTTGTTCTTGTGCTTTCTCGACTTTCTTCTTTTCTATTTTTTTTGATTCTGTTTCTAAAGTTACTATGCCTTTTTTAATGAACCACAGTACCCTTTCAGTTGCCTGCGCTCCTACACTTAGCCAATATTTTAATCTATCAGCTTTCACTACAATACGACTTTTATTGTCTTTTGGTAACATTGGATCGTATTGTCCTATTTTCTCAATAAAACGCCCATCTCTTGGTGCTCGTGAATCAGCTACAACTATCCTATAAAAAGGGCGTTTCTTTGCGCCAAACCTTGCCAACCTTATTTTAACTGCCATGTCAACCTTTATTCATATATTAATTACAATTTAATACAATAAACAGTTCAAGTCAAACCAATTGTACTTCTTTTACCTGAAAACAACATAACTTCCGCTAATCACTCATAAAAGGAAGACCTAAGATAATAAACTTTTTTATATATCATCAATCATAGCGTGGTTAACTTCAACTATATACTTTGATTTTAGATAGAGAATTAGCTGTTCCTTTAGCGATATCATCACACGTTTTCCAGTGTCAAGCATGTTTAATTTACCATTTGATAAGTGCATTTCTTTTAAAACACCTATTATAATTTCATTGTTGTATTGAATAGGCTCTGTTACTAAACCAGCTGTCTTCATATTAAAAATCTCTTCTATAAGAGAAAAAGGGTAGCTTTGTTCATTGCGTTGTATTTGCTGATCTTCAACCAATTTTACACCTTGCATTTCTTCCAAATCTGTCTTTTCTTTTAGTTGAACTGCAACTTCTTGTCCTAATTTAAACATTCTTTCTTTTATAAACTCACTACGCCAAAGCTTCACGACTGATGCCCTACTTTCTTCAAAACTTTGTAATTTAGGAGGAATGATATCAGTGATTTTTACACTAACAACAGCGTCCCCAACGCCCTTGAAATAACCTTTCTGATCCTTTTCTCGCAAAAAAAATGAAAGAAATCAAATCACTAGAATCTCCTATGTTATTACCGCTTTGATCTTTTCCACTTGCATCTACTGGACCAATAGTTTGTATAGGCAAATTGTATTCACTCAATATTTCTTCAATTGCTGTGCCATTGTATATCTTATAGTTCACTTGGTTTATGAAATCATTGACTCTTTCAAAAGACTTTTGGTTAGTTAAAACTGACTTTACATCTTTTTTTAAATCAACTAAGTCTTCATCAGAGATTTGATGCGCACTTTCCACTTTTATTATGTGCCAACCAAAACTGCTTGCTAAAACTTCACTTATTTCACCTACTTTGAGAGCAAATACCTTTTCCCTCACGTCTTCTGGTAAAAAATCCTTGGTTATATTATTTACTCTAGTTTCCTCAAGTTTTGCTTTGCCAAACTCTTCTACTATCTGTTCAAAGCTCATTTTACCCTCCTCAAATGCCCTTCTTGCTGTCTCAGCTTTCTCTTTGGTAGGAAATATTACATTGAATATATCTCTTTGATCTTTAAGTTCCTGTTGTTCTATTACACCATCAACTTCTTCATCTGAGATTTTGATTTGATCTTCAAAATACTTTTGGTCCAGAGAAATATATTGCGCAGTTCGATACTCAGGATAATAAAAATTGGACTTATTTCTTTCGTATAAATCAAGTAAGACTTGATCATTTGGTTCAGGAACGTTTGTAACTGCATCTTCAGTTATTTTAACAATATCAACTACTCTAGTTTGGTAGCGACTTTTGTATATCTGCTCGTCAATTTTCTTGCCAAAAGTTATCGGATAATTATCTTTAAATAATGAAGTCATGAACATCATTACAGGCAAGATTTTCTCTAGCTTTGCTATATACTCGTTTTCTGTAATATGCAGGCTATTTAGCGTTTTATGGAATTTATTTTTGTCAAATTCGCCTTTATCGTTTTGAAAGTACTTGGTATTTTTAATATGGTTTTTTATAGACTCTTCTCCAACTGTTAATCCTAGTTCACTAGTTAGGTTAAACAATAGTTTTTGCTCTATAAGTGCATTAAGCAAATCGTATTTCAGCTTTTTTACTTGTTCTCCACTTGCATCAGATCCAGAGATTTGCTTTCCATAATTTTGATATAGCGATTTATACTCATCTGATGTTATAACTTCTTTTCCAACTCTAGCTACCTCTTCTTTTTCATCATCATCTGATAAAAGGTTGCTAACTCCCATGAAGATTAACAAGCAAGCTAAAAGGACAACGGTTACTTTAGTGAAAAAATTTTTAACATTCATTTTAAACTCAGTTAATTAATGGTTAATTATAGAATAGTGATAATATAATTCTTGTAAACCTGTTGCTTTATTAGCTAATATATATATATAATATTACAATATATTAACTTAAAATTTAACTCTCCTCTTAGATAAAAACATATATTCAACTAAGTTATACTATACCTTAAGAAGGGAAAATATTTTTTTGAATCGTTTGAAATATGCTTAAAGGTAAGCGCATTTAATTAACCTAAGAGGTGAGAGATATAAACCAAAAAGTTGTTGAATGACAAAGTTAATGCTTTTTTAGTTTTAATAGCTTATATTTTATCTTTATAACAGTAAAGGAATATTAGCATGGGAGATGTTTTTGATGTCAATGGAATCTTCTAAGGACAATAACTATAGAAATGAACAATTTCTAATGCAAGTAGCTAATTGGTTGGTAGATAACACTAGTTTAACTTTTAATCAAATAGCACAATGTTGCAAATTAGACCTTAAAAAAGTACAAGATATAGCTGATGAGGAAATAGAAGTTGAAAAGTATGACCCTATTATTTCTGGAATAATTACTGAAAAAGAAATCGATGATTGCAAAAAAAATCCAAATCGTGTGCCAAATTTGATTATGGAAAATATAAAAAAAAGGAGAAAAGCGGTTTGCAGCATTCTTGGCTTTGCTTCTACAATAAGGCGTAGAGATAAACCTAATGCGATTTATTATTTGGTAAAAAAATTTCCTATCTTTAACAATTATGTTATAGCTAAGCTAGTGAGTACAACAAATTATACAGTTGAGCAAATAAGAGATGGATCTCATCATAACATGCACAATATAAAACCCCAAGATCCTGTACTGCTCGGCTTATGTAGCCAGGAAAATTTAGAAGCGGAAGTGGAAAAAGCAAAGGTAGAAGAAGAAAAACAACGAAGGTTAAAAAATATAAATGAATAGCTATTGATGATTCTCAAATTTTTGCGATTTGTTAACATTAAATTAACTTGACTTGTTAGTTCTTGTCAGTATAATATAAGTAAAGTATCTAGTTTAATAGTAATTAAGCTTAAGTACGCACTAAAAACTAGCTCATTTATTATCTTATAGTCACATCTTAGGTTAGTAAGCATCAGTTAAAATTTTTGGAGGATTATGACAACAATCAATGAAGATGTCTTAGCAAAAGGAAAGGTTATAGATCAACCTGAAAAAGGTGAACGAGTTCACAATAATGATACAGTAAACCAGATAGCCATTGAAGGTACTGAAAAAAACAAAAAAACATTAGATCTGAGCGAATTAAAAAAGAAAACAGCAGAAGAATTGTTAGAGTTAGCTGAAGAAAGAAAAATTTCAACTAACGGTAAAAGCAATGGTAGAATGCTAAAGCAAGAAATAATATTCAGCTTAATGAAGAAAATGAGCGAAGAAGGAGGCATAACCACAGGGAGTGGAATAGTGGAAATATTGCCTGATGGTTTCGGTTTCTTACGTTCAGCAAGTGCAAATTATGCCCCAAGTACCGATGATGTTTTTATTTCCAACGGGCAAATAAAGAAGTTTAATTTACGTACAGGAGATATGGTATATGGGGAAATAAGGCCACCTGGTGATAAAGAAAGATATTTTACTTTAACTAAGGTTCAAAGTATAAACTCTACTGAAGTCAGTGAATTAAGAAAGTACGTCCATTTTGATAATTTGCTTCCTCTTTATCCTGAAGAGAGCTTAATCCTTGAAAACAACAGCAGTGGAGATAATAAAAAAGATATAAATATGCGTGCTGTGGATATAGTGACACCTCTTGGAAAAGGACAAAGAGCATTGATAGTTGCTCCGCCTCGTACAGGAAAAACGATATTGCTTCAGCAAATGGCTCACTCTATAGCTACAAATCATCCTGAAATAGAACTAATAGTATTACTTATAGATGAAAGACCCGAAGAGGTGACAGATATGATGCGCTCTGTAAAGGGTGAAGTGGTAAGCTCTACATTTGATGAACCTGCCTATCGTCATGTCCAGCTTGCTGAAATAGTAATAGAAAAAGCTAAAAGAATGGTCGAGCACAAAAAAGATGTAGTGATTTTGCTTGATTCTATAACTCGTCTTGCACGTGCTTATAATGCAGTAATTCCTTCGTCTGGAAAAGTTCTAACTGGCGGTGTAGATTCAAATGCACTGCAGAGACCAAAACGCTTTTTTGGAGCAGCTCGTAATATTGAAAATGGTGGTTCTTTGACAATTATCGCTACAGCTCTTATAGAAACTGGTTCAAAAATGGATGAAGTTATTTTTGAGGAGTTTAAAGGTACAGGTAATGCTGAAATTATACTCGATAGAAAGCTTGCTGATAAACGTATATTTCCTGCTATTGATATTACAAAATCCGGAACAAGGAAGGAAGAGCTATTAGTTAATAAGGCTATACTAAATAAAATATGGGTGTTGCGTAGGATACTTAGTCCTATGGGATCTGTTGAAGCGATGGAGTTTTTGCGCGACAAATTACTTTTAACAAAGAGCAATGCTGACTTTTTTAACTCTATGAATCACTAGAAGTAAGCCAGTTATGATGGATATGCTGAGCAAAAAGTAAAACGCTCTTATAGCTAAAATAATTTGGATTTACCAGAATATATTTATAGTTAAGTTGGTAATCTACCTTAAGTTGCTGTTCCAGCGTGTAGCACTAGTTTTGATCGAAAATTTTGTACAGTCAGTTTATTTACAATCAATTTTCCAGTATCAGCTACTTAAATGACATCTTTTGGACTCTTAATATTAGTATGTTTATACAATTGTGTATCAGTATTGGAGTGACATATTCCAAAAAGAATCGTATCTACTCTGAATCATCTGACAGGTTGTATGCTTGATAAGCGTAATTTGGAGCTTCCTGTGTAATGATTATATCATGAGCATGACTTTCTCTTAATCCTGATGCAGTAATAGTAACAAATTTGCAGTTTTTTTTCATCTCTTCTATATTACGATTACCAGTATAACCCATTGCAGCTTGCAATCCACCAATTAATTGACAGATCACTCCTGAAGCTGGACCTTTAAAAGGAACTCTTGCTTCTACTCCTTGTGGGACTAAATCAAGCTTTGAATCTTTATCTTGAAAATAACGGCTAGCTGAACCTCTTTTCATTGCGCTAATAGATCCCATTCCTCGATATTCTTTATATGCTCTACCCTTATACATGATAATCTCACCTGGGCTTTCGTCAGTACCAGCAAAGATTGAACCTATCATCACAGTATCAGCACCAGCTGCAATAGCTTTTGCAACATCTCCCGAGTATTTTATCCCACCATCAGCAATTAGTCTGACGTTTTTTGTTCTACACACCTCTGCAACATTCTTGATTGCAGAGAATTGCGGTATACCAACACCTGTAACTATTCTGGTAGTACAAATTGATCCGGGTCCTATTCCAACCTTCACTGCATCAACACCAGCATCAATCAACGCTTCAGCAGCCTCCTTTGTTGTAATATTTCCGCCGATTAATTGCGTATTCGGATACATCTTTTTTATTTCTCTAATGGTGCTGATAACGTTTTGGGAATGACCATGAGCGGTATCTACAATAACCACATCGACTTCTTCTTCGATCAAAGCTTCACATCTTTCTATATCATCTTTTTTACCAGTACCAATTGCAGCGGCAACTCTGAGCCGACCTTTACTGTCTTTACACGAATTTGGATATCTATTGTATTTTTCAATGTCTTTAACTGTAATTAGGCCTATGCAACAAGAATTTTTATCAACAACCAAAAGCTTCTCTATTCTATTTGCATGCAACAATTTCATTGCTGAGGCGCTACTCACTTCCTGCTCCCGCACTGTCACTAACTTATCTTTTGTCATTACTTCGGAAACTTTTATATTCATGTTCTGGTCTTCAATAAATCTTACATCTCGGTTAGTTAAAATTCCCACTAACTTGCGTTGCTCAACTACAGGAATTCCAGAATAGTTGTACTCTCTCATTAATGAAATTGCTTCCGCAACCGTTTTATCTGGGGAAATTGTAATTGGGTTATACACGATCCAACTTTCATATTTTTTCACCCTTCTTACTTCTAAAACTTGTTCATCTATTGATAAATTCTTATGTATGCAACCTATTCCCCCATGTTGGGCAATAGCTATTGCAAAGCCTGATTCAGTAACAGTATCCATTGCGGAGGATATGAGAGGGATATTTAGTTCTATATTATTTGTTAAATAAGTTTTTGTATCTGCATCACGAGGCAATACATCAGAATAGGCTGGTAAGAGAAGTACATCGTCAAACGAATAACAAGCTTCCATTTTTTTCATATGCTTTATTTAAAGCTTATACGCCAATTAATGAAATTGCAATAGAGCTTTTGTAAAATTAGCCTGGCTCCAGCTGTTTTTAGATCAAAATAGGATAGGGATGTAGCTTCTAATATATTTATCGCATAATTATGTTATTTGCTAGCAAACAAAACTGTTCAATAGTTAAGCTTTCTGGACGTTCGTCTCCACTCAGTTTAGCATTCTCAAGAATAGTTGAGACATCACTAGTTATACTTTGCAAGCTATTTCTCAGCATCTTTCTTCTTTGAGCAAAAACAGCACGTGTTAGCTTTGTTAAGGTTTCTAAATTGACTGCAAATCTTAGGTTGGACAAAGGTTTTACTGTAATTACTGAAGAATATATTTTTGGTCTTGGAAAAAACTCCTTAGGTTCAATATCAAATTCCTTTTTTATGTCGCATAGTAACTGGCTTAGCACTGATAGGGAACCATAATCTTTAGAATTAGGTTCTGCTGTAATACGCTCTGCTACCTCCTTTTGGAACATTAACGTCAAACTCGTAAAAAATTTTATATTATTTAACCACTTTAAAAATAACGCTACCGAGATATTGTAAGGCAAGTTAGCAATGACTTTAACTGGACATTCTACCAGCTCTTTTTCTACAACATTAAGTGCATCTGCTTCTATAATTCTATATTTTCCCTTATGCTCATTCAGCAATTGTTCATGATGTTTCACTAAATTACTATCTTTTTCTATAGAAAGTAGAAACTTTGGATTATACGCCAATATTTCCCTTGTTAACGCACCATATCCAGGACCAATTTCAATAACATTAAAATCTTTCAAGCTACCAGCTAAGGCAACTATTCTTTTTGTTATCTCATTCGATAAAATAAAATTTTGCCCTAGACTCTTTTTTGGCTTCAATAAAAATTTTCTCATATAATCTTATTATGCAGTTTTTTAAAAATTAGTTGACGAAAATTCACTGATAATTGTATATTGTCAGTGTATTTAATGCCGGCTTAGCTCAATTGGTAGAGCAACTGACTTGTAATCAGTAGGTTGTCAGTTCAAGTCCGACAGCCGGCACTCTCATCCATATAAGAAAAACTGATGTCCTTTTTAATAGTAGCCAATTGGAAAATGAATGGAACGCGTTCTTCATTTGTTGACTTCATAGACAAACTTAATGATAAGAGCAACAAAATTACCTCTAAATTAGTAATTTGCCCTCCTTTTACATCATTTCCAAGCAATATAGAGTTGGACAACAATATTAAAATAGGAGCACAAAACTGCCATCATAAAAAATCTGGTTCTTATACAGGCGAAATTAGCGCAGAAATGTTAAAGGAGCTAGGATGTAGTTACGTAATACTTGGACATTCTGAAAGAGCTCATGAAACAGATAGTGAAATAAAACTGAAATCAGAAACAGCAATAGAATCAGGCTTACACCCAATCATCTGCGTAGGTGAAAACTCAGAAGATTATAAAAATAAAAAAACAAAAGAAGTAATAGAATATCAGTGTAAAAACCGTTTGCCAACACATGGTGAATATACCATAGCATACGAACCGATATGGGCAATAGGAACAGGAAATGTGCCAAATAATGACGCAATTGCTGAGGTGATAGAGACAATAAAATTTTGTACTGGTAAAAAACACATTATATATGGTGGTTCAGTCAGCTCAGAAAATATAGAAAATTTACTCAGTATTCCAAATTTATTAGGAGTTTTAATTGGTAGTGCAAGCTTAGATTTTGATCACTTTTATAAAATTATACAACAAGTCGAGAAAAATTTTTCTCTTATTAATTCTAAAAATAGATAATACTCAATATAGGAATAGGTCTATCACGTGCGTCTCAGCAGATTCCGCTAGCATATAGTGAGATTGACGGTTGTCAAGGTGACACTGATTTCTATACAAAAGTGGTGTCATCTAAATACTGACACTGATTTCCATCCAAGACGGTGTCATTCCAGTGCCCAGACACTGGAATCCAGAAAAAGTAATTTCAACCAAGTGATAAAGGCTGGATTCCAGCATCACGCGCGCAGCTGTACGAACATTATCTGTAAGAAGATGTCATCCCAGTGCCCAGACACTGGGATCCAGTTAAATTTGCGAGTATAAAAGTAGCTGCTTTATGTTAAAATACAACGTTTCTGATGGTGATGGAAAAATGGATCCCAGTGGCTTTGTTGCATCGCTCTTTGGATAGTAGATAATGTATAATAAATTCATGAAGCTATCTCAAATTTAGCGACGCCAATTTCAATAAATTTATTGAGTAAGTAGCATTTTATTAGCAATTCTTTTTCACGATTTACTTCGGATTTATTTCTAAAGCTAAACCCAAATGTTTGTTTTAGTCGCGAAAAAAAAACCTCAATATATGACCTCTTTCCATAATTTACTTTTTCTTTCCACTTCTTCATACCATCTTCATTATGTAATTTGATTAACCTAATAGCAGTGTTCCTATCAGACATGTAGTCTATTTTTAAATGCTCTGCTGCACAGGTTTTTGGTAGAATTTTTGCTTTTATATTATATTCTTTGCATAATTTATAAAGCTTATGCCTATCGTACGCCCTATCGGCATATAGTACTTTTACGACATGCTGAAAATCAACTTTTTTTAGCAGATCACAAGTGATCAGAGTAGACACCGTTACTGTATTTTACAGCTATGGCGTTTTTGCTATTTATATTCAACATTACATGCAATTTTCTTGTCTGTTCATAGCTGCGATACTTTCTATCTTTACTATTTTCCTTACTGTGACCAGGGGTATTATTATAAATACTGATACTTGTACTGTCTATGGCAATTTCAATATCTTCCATATTGTTTTTGTCAACTCTGCAATCATTGATCTTAATATTGAGTTTTTTAAACCTTCTTGAAGCCTGCGAATAGCTAATGACTGCTAAGCCTTTTCCTACTTGCTGCAAATATCCTTTTATAAACCCTACCGTTTGTCTTAAGCCAATTCTAAAGAGACTAGCGACTATATGCACTAAAATCACAACTTTATCACTGTAAATATTGTTGCCACCGAACACTTTTGGACCATGTTCGTACCAATTTTCTATTAATAAAATGAAAAATATTTCCTCTTTCTTGGAGAAATTTGTTATATTCATTGCAGTTACTGACTTTCATTTGCTGTGGCATATTTTTTCTTCAATGGTTAAATGGCTATTCTATAATGAATTTTGTCAGTAACTGCCAGTTCTTTTCTCTTGAGTGATGCAACAAAGCCA
>NZ_QPIP01000020.1 GCF_003344345.1 Wolbachia endosymbiont of Cylisticus convexus
GGAATCTACCGTCTTAAGCGTCAAGATAAAAACTATTGTTTTTTACCATGGCATTTAAACAAATAATGATTTTTCTCATGACAGCAACTAATGCAACTTTAGCGGCTTTGCCAGAAGCAACTAAGCGCTGATAAAGAGCTTTCATTTTCCTGTTATGACGCATTGCGACCACAGCAGACATGTATAATGCTTTTCGAGCATAAAACCTGCCACCTATGATTTGAGCTTTGCTTACCTTTCTTCCGCTTTCATTAGTTTTTGGTGCAACTCCAATTAGACAGGCTATTTCTTTATTATCTAATCTACCAAGCTCAGGTACTTCTATGAGTAGGATACTCGCAATTTTGCGTCCAATACCTTTATAGCTAGTTAGAAGTTTGCTTTTTTCCTTCAAACCAGGGTCAGAGTCTATTATGTCTTCTATGTCTTGCCTAACTTGCTCTAATTGTTTTTTGGCAAATTCTATCTGCTTTACTATATATTCTCTGGCTTTTCCTGTCACATTATGTAAACGACACATATTTGCGTGAACATCATCGCTTAGATTACGCTCAATTGCTCTTAGTTCTTTTAGTTCTTCTTGTTTTTGTGAAACTATACATTCTACTACCTCATCGTTTTTTGTGATAAATTCAGCATACTTTTCTAGCAATTTTGCATCTAATTTGTCTGTTTTTGCAAAATGGTTACAAGCTTTCGCAAACGCATATACCCGGTTTGGGTGAGCTCTATGCACAACTATACTATGTTCTTGTAACAATTTTACGACAAGTTTTTCATAACCGCCTGTTGATTCTACTACACATAATTCAACAAATACATTAACTATTTTTGACTTTATAAACTCAGATATAGCTTTTTCTGCATTTTCTATACGCTGATGTTTATTGTTGATTGAAATATCAAGTGTCTCTTTTGAAACATCAATACCCATAAAAACTGTTCTAGCCATTTTTGCACCTATAAATTATAATCAAATAACAATATAAATGATGTACAGGATTGTGATTCGATCTTTTAGATCCCCCTACCGTTCGTACTACATTTTTTAAGCAAGGAGTGTACTGAGATTCCTACGATTTCTATCAATCAATCCAATTGACAGTATCACTCCTTGCTCATTATAGCCTTGCGACTTTGATTTAATATACAATCCACGCTCTATCCTACTGAGCTATAGCCCCGTGTCTTCTACTATTTATGCAAAATTATAGCAAAAAGTCTCTAATCTTCCTAGTTCTTCTGTACAATTAATTCATAATAGTAAAAAATATTTCTGTATTTTTTGAGTGTAATACTGTTATATTTAATAACACGGTTCCAATTGAAAGATTAATGCTAGTTAACAATATTAGTTATTTTTATAATAATCAAGATGGCTTTGCTTTAAACGATATAAACATTAAGGTAAAGAAAGGAAGTATTGCCTGTTTACTAGGACATTCTGGCTGTGGCAAGTCAACAATTTTAAAATTAATCGCAGGAATAGAAAATCCAAAATATGGAACCATTATTATAAATGATAAATTAGTTGCAAGTAACAAAGTATCAATTGCTATAGAGCGTAGAAATATCGGATTGATCTTTCAGCATTCTGCATTATTTCCTCATAAAACAGTAATAGAGAATATAACTTTTGCTATTTGCAGTCCTTCTAAGAAAGAAAAATACTTTACTGCATTGGAAATCTTGAAGCTATTTAATATAGAAAAATATGAAAACATGTACCCTCATGCTTTATCAGGAGGACAGCAGCAATTAGTTGCAATAGCAAGAGTAATGGCACAAAATCCTGATGTTGTTTTGCTCGATGAACCATTTTCTAATTTAGATATACTGCTCAAATACCGAATAAGACAACATATATTGTCATTTTTTAGAAGTAAAAATATTCCTGTACTCATGGTAACTCATGACCCACAAGAAGCGTTGAAAGTTGCAGATTTTATTTATGTAATGAAAAACGGTAAAATTATTCAATCAGGAGTCCCCAGCTATATATATAATAGGCCTAAAGATGATACGTTAGCAAAGTTTTTTAGTGAGCTTCCTCTTACTCTACAGCTAAACGAAACCTAATCTCTTCAAGCTAATCTGAAGCTGTTATAAAATAGATCAAAAAATTTTGACCTATAATTAAATAAAGGTGATATAATTCATGTGTTACTTGGCTTCAGTCAGGTTTTAATATCTAAAAGTTAATATTTTCAATGGAGGTGAAAATGAGTTTAGGACCATGGCAATTGTTTTTAGTCTTAATAATAATCTTAGTTCTGTTTGGTGCAGGCAGACTACCGCAAGTTATGGGTGATTTAGGAAAAGGCATTAAAAACCTTAAACAAGAACTTAAGGATTCAGAGAAACTATCATCTAACGAGCCAGATCGTTAGCGTCTCCATACTCCGTAACACGCACTAAGGTGCGTGTTATTTGTTCAAAGTATCGCTATTTTCTACTTAATTCTTTCCTCTGGTTTTTCTAATACCGTTAAAATGCTTTATAGAAATTTTCGCAATCACTTTATATGACATACAAACAAGTTCTGTAGTGAAAAAAATGCAATCACTGTTATTAATAAATTTTTATGTGTATTACGTTGATAATGTAGAAATAAAGTTATTTAAATGTGAGGTATGAAAATGAGTAAAAATAACAATCAACAATACAAAAACTATTCTGAAGATTATAATGGTAAAATAGGTATTGACACTAATGGACAAAAGTTTCAATTAATCAAAAACAACTCAAATCCTGTATACAATTATGAAGTTCGTGATATGGATGGGAATCATATATATAACATTAGAGAACAATGTATACCAAAATTCTTTAATAAGATATATAAGCCTGCAGAGTCAAAGATTTTTGATAAAGCACCAGAAGCTATAGAGGAAGTATTACCAAAAGTATTTTCATTTCAAGATGAAGATATAAAATATAACATAAGGTATGACGACATGTCATCACAAGAGAAATTCCAAATTCAAAAGGACATTCATACTGCTTATGAAAATTTTAAAAAATTGTTTGATGTAAACAAACCTGAAACAACTTTAAATTTAGAAGTTAATGTTTTTAACAACAAGAATGATTACCAGAAATATAATGAATTAGCTGGCATTGACGCAGATAATGCTTATGGTGCAACTGATGGTAAAGCGATAGTAGTATACAAATTTGCCGGTATGGACTTTGTTTTAGGTCATGAGCTGGGCCATGTGTTCCAAAATGAGCTATTAACAAGTATGAAGAATTCATTAGACTCTGAATTAGTTGGAAATTTGATTGGGAGTCAAGTAGAAAAAGAAAACAAAAAAGATATAGATAGTGGAGAGATAAAAGAATATCAAACTGAAGAGTATGAAAATCCAGCTCATAACAAGGCATTAGAGCTTAGAGAAAGCAATGAAGATGATAAAAAAACAAATATAGTGGAGGAAGAGGAAACAGAAGGAGATAAACTATATAATAACAAAGAACTCTATAGAGAAAAAAGAGAAGTGCAAAAAGAAGCTGCTAAGCTAGATGAGAATACAGAAGAGAGTCAATCTACACAAACAAGTGAACCTGGTATATTTTCATCTCTTTTTAGAAATTTTATATCATGGGTGTTTGGTACAGGAGAAGAAAGTGAATCTATCGAATTGTCGCAGAATTCATTGTATTCTGATCAATTAAGTAATGACTTGGACGAAAGTCATTATTCTCAATCAGATACTAATAATATACTATAACTTTTTTAGGTAGTTTAACCCTTGCGTTATATACACGCAAGGGAAACCTGTTTGAACTTCATCTCCACCGACTGCAAGTATAATGATAAAATAAAGATGTGTATTGAAACAAAGCAATAATTGTGTTATGAATTATTTTTACTAAAAGGCAGCTGTGCAAAAAAGTGAGAAATTAATTAAAAGTAAAAAATTGGCTTCCGATATTCTAAAAGAGGTTGCAGATACTAATAACAATGCTAGTGATAAAGTAACATTGTTCGATATTAAGACAGCTTTGCATGAGCGCGGTTTTGGTATTTTAATAATCATCTTCTCCTTACCACTATCGGTGCCTATACCTGTTCCACCTGGCTACACAACTATTCTTTCTATACCTTTAATCTTATTTGCACTGCAGCTTCTATTTGGGTTTGATTCTCCTTGGATGCCTAATTGGCTAGAAAGAAAATCTTTTCAACGTTCAACACTAGCTCTTGTGGTAGAAAAAACTTCACCTGCATTAAAAAAAATAGAAAAGTTCATGAAACCAAGAATGTCTTTCATTTTTTACGGGCCTGGCGAAAAAATTTTAGCTTTTATAATGCTGCTTTGTGCATTATCAATAGCTCTTCCATTACCTCTTACTAACTTTATTCCCGCAATTGGCACAACTCTCATTTCACTGGGTATTATGAGCAAAGATGGACTTCTCTCTATACTGGGAGTCTTATTATCTTTATGTGGGCTATTACTTACTCTTGTTGTCATAGTCAAAGGACCACAACTTATAATCGGAGCATTTTCTTTTCTAAAAAGTTTTATATATGGTTAGGCTTTACAACACTTTAACAAAAAAAAAGAGTTCTTTATACCAATCAATCAAGATCATATAAAAATGTACGTTTGCGGACCAACAGTATATGACAAGGCCCATATAGGCAATGCACGTTCTATTGCTGTTTACGATGTGTTATTTCGACTGCTTAAATTTTATTATGGCAAAGTTACTTATGTGCGTAATATAACTGACATCGATGACAAAATAGTCAATGCAGCAAATGAGAAGAGTAGTAATATAGAAAGCATCAGCACATATTACACCAAGGCTTTTCATGAAGACATGAGAAGCATAAATTGTGCAGAACCAACATATGAGCCAAGAGCAACGGAAAACATAAATAACATTATCAAGTTAATTGAGTCTTTGCTGCAATCTGGTCATGCCTATGAATTCAATAAACATGTATATTTTAGTATAGAGTCTTATCCTGAATACGGTGCATTATCAGGAAAAAAAATTGATGAATTGGATCATGGCAGTAGAGTTGAAGTTGATGAAAGTAAAAGACATCCAGGAGATTTCGTACTGTGGAAACCTGCAAATGATACTGACTATAAACTTTCAAGTTACTGGAGTAGCCCATGGGGAGAGGGAAGACCGGGATGGCATATAGAATGTTCAGCAATGTCATATGCTTACCTTGGCAAAGATTTTGACATTCATGGCGGCGGTATAGACTTACAATTTCCTCATCATGAAAATGAAATCGCTCAGAGTAAGTCTGCATTTGCTGGATCAATTTTTGCGAAATATTGGATACATAACGGTTTTCTTACGGTAAATGAAGAGAAAATGAGCAAATCCTTACTTAATATAGTTAAAGTAAGGGATTTGCTAGATAGTGGAATAAAGGGTGAAGTAATACGTTATGCGCTGCTTAAAACTCACTACAGAAAACCACTTGATTGGACAGAAAATGTCATCTCTGAGTCGCAAGAAACTTTAAACAAGTTTTATCGATTATTACGTGGTACATGTGTTGAGGAAAGTAATGCGGAAGTCTCTAAAGATTTTATAGAGGCTTTAAAAAATGATTTAAATATTCCTGAAGCTTTGGCTACATTGCATGAAATGGCCACAGAGATCAACAAAACGAGTAATGAAAATGAGAGGCTAAAATTAACTGAAAGTTTTATCAAGACTGCACGATTTATTGGTCTTCTCGAATCAAGTTATCAAGAGTGGTTCACTGCTGGTGTGAGTCATCAAGAAATAGAAAGATTGATAGACTTAAGAAAAGTAGCAAAACAAAACAAAGATTATGATACTGCAGATAAAATAAGGGAGCAGTTGAAACAAATGGGGGTTACAATTTCTGACAATGAAGACGGTACAACGACTTGGTAAATTCATATGGAAAATTATCTGCTGTTGTTCACAGATAGACTAGTATCATCGCTTATCTTACCCATACATCAAGGTTTTGTACTTTACACTATGTTATGCTTTAGGTCACATTACAATCCACTACTTATATTACTTTTTGGAGTATTGGGATCCAGTCTTGGTGGAATAGCTAACTGGTATTTAGGTAGAATAACAATTTTTATCAGGAGATCATACCACAAATTAGAGAACGAAGATAAAACACCAAAAATCGTAAGGAATCTACTGATCTGTACAGTTGCATTATTTTCGTGGACACCAGCACTTGGAAGTGTGATTGAGATTTTATCCGGTTACTTCAAGTTAAACCTTTATATTCTTGTTCCCTTAATTATTTTATCTAACTTCCTCTGTTTGTTGTATCTAATATTTACCATTTAGCGTAGTGATCAACTCGCTTGTAAACATATAGCTTCCTAATAAACATTTAAGAATTATTGAACAATCGAAAACATAATCAATAGCACAACTCAGCATCCTCCTACTTTATATGTTAAATTAAGTCTTACAAAGTGGTAATATAAAAACGTATAGAAAAAGAGGAACCGTTTTCTCCTACCTTTTATTATTTAGTGCATATCAAATCTACAACAAACAAATTTCCTTCCGGTCATATCGAGCTAAGTTTCTTTTTCACACTACCTTTTAAAATGCTTTCATTAGTTTTTGTCATAATACGATCAAATACTCCTAATAATCTCTTAAGTAAGCTTGGAGTTAGCGAAGAGATAGGATTAACAGATACGTTATTGTTCTTATCATCACCACTTGCTTTGTAGTCTATTGAAATAATCCCCCTACTTTTCCCACCAGTCAGAAGTTTTCCGATTATAGGGATTTTCAACAAAGATTTGTTAATTGAGTATGCTGGTATTACTTGTCCTTCAACCTGGAATTTATAACTCTTAATATCGAGTGTACCGCTAGTGCTAATTCCTAATTCCGCTCCTTCGAGCCAAGTTTCCTCAATTTCGATAGTGCCATCTTTATATGAAAAAGGTGCGTTACACTTATAAAAATGCACACCTTCGTTCTTTATAGCATTTACAATGCCAGGAAGTGAGGACATTGATAATAAAGTAGTAAGTAGTGGAGCATCCTTGATATAGAAATTGCTGATAGATAACATACCATAATGTTCTCCATTTTCTCTCTTAGAAGATAGATAAAGAGATAATTTGCCGTCTTTAATTGATTTACCAATACCTAAAGAACGCAAAAGCATACCCGAATTATCCGAATATATTTCAAGCCCTATTTCACTATATTCTGCTAGTATATTACTGTTATCTTCCAAAAACTGTCCTATAAATTGACTTCCATTGCAATTACCTTTAGTGCAGGTTACATTCAGCTTAGCATTTTTGATCACAATGCCTTCTTTCATGATGACATTGTCAACATTCATATTAATTTCTACATCTTTGTTTAATCCATGATTGTTTTTGCCAAGCAAACCTAAAATATCACTTAAGTTGATTTCCTTGCCATAAATAGTTACGGCGTTTTTCTCTTTACCCAGCTCAATTTCTACATTAAAATCGTTGCCTGGCAATTCAAATTTGCTAGAACTTAAATACAAATTTCCATCCTCTACTTTTCCGTTGAACTTCATATCTAAGTCATTTCCTACAACGTCTAGTTTGTCTATTAATAACTCACTTACTCCTTTTAACTTTACAGAGAACAAAACTTTATTGTGATCTTCAAAGCGATTTTTCCACCCTAAATAACTTGAACGTGATTCAAGCTCTGATAAATCTATACTACCATTAATATATCCCGTTTTATCTTGATTTACCACTGATTCTATATTTACATTGATGTAGCCACTATCGAAATTAAGTATTTGAGCAGGTAAATCTCCGATTAAATTCCAGGCGAAACTTTCATTTTTGTTGCTACTTTTCAGGTCAAATAATAGCTGTGTGTTATTCACCATGCCGCTACCATTTAAATCTATAAAGTCACTACCAAAATCGAGCTTAATATCATATTTACCAAGACTTTCATTATAAGCGACCAAATTGTCAATTTCAGAATGAAATTTGGCCGAAAAATCTACCTTTTTGTCACTAGAGTTTAGATTAAAAATGCGAAAATTAAATACAGATTTTGCTATTCCATCTACCTCGTCCCTTGTAACCTTAATCATGTTGTCCAGCTTAAATCTTATAGGCTCATATAAACTATAAGCATCACTTACAGCTTGGCCATTAATGGTTAGAACTGAATCTTTCTTATCAAGAAAGTCCATTGCAATATTACCACCACCAATAGTGAAATTCTGAAATTTAGCGCTATTTACAGTAATTTTGAGACTGTTATTCTTGAAAGTGAGATCACCGTTTAATTCTTTTACTTGTTCAAAATCTTCATCAAATTTTACGCTGCCATTTTCTATATCAGCAACAATTAAAATGTCTGATAGATTGCCATTAATTAAGCTGTTGATTTTACCGTTAAAACTTATAATTGTATTTACAATATTTCCATCAATACTATCGCAATACCATTTTTTAAACTTATCATTTACTATACCATCTGGCACATAAGTACATAAATCTTTTGCAACAAGTCTACTAATGTTAACTCTAAACAAAGTATGATTTGCATTAAAGTTCATTTTGCCCATTAAAGAGAGATACGTGCCGTTTAAGTTAAAATGAAAGTTTTTTACACTAATTACTCCATTACTATATGTCAGATTTACATTTACATTAGTTATAGCTAAGTTTTTATTCTGATGATTATCTGTGTTTAATATGTATATGTTCCCATCTACAACTTCATCCTTTCCATTAATTTTCATTGAAAAGCTTCCTTTGAAGCCTACATCTTTGTCTAAGTTTTGAACTAATGTGGAAAACTTGCTAAATAGTTTCAGTTTTAGGTTATAAAATCCCCCATACACATTCAATAAATTATTGCGATTTTTTATCGTAATAGATAAATCATCTAGAAATCCCTTTTCACCTTTTGTATAAACACGAATGTCTGAAATATTAAAATCTTCTCTTTTCCCGATATACAATTTATCAATAAAAAATTCATCTTCTGTGTTTTCGTTGACAGCAATGTTAGTGATTTCAATTCTTGAGTCTGCATTTAAGTCAAAAAAGAATTTCCTTATTGTTTTTACTGAGTTTTGCAGATTGAAGTTTACTGCTTTAAAGTCAGCTTTTTTCTGATTGATACATACATGCACATTATCAGCTGAAACTTGAGAGAAATTTATGCTAGTTTTAAATAGAGAACTTAACTTAAAATGTGCGGAAAGCTCAGGTATTTTTATAGTAAAATCAGGATTTGTTATTTTTAAATCTGTAATGACTAGTTTGCCATCTTTCTGCCAAATAACCGAGGTACTCTCCATGTTGACATCCGAATTGGCAAATATTTTCGATATTTTTTTCTTTATGTAAAAATTAATATAACTAATATTAATTTTCAAAGTATCCTCACCTTTAAAAAAGATAAAGAAGCAAAATATAAATAATAAAATTATAGAAAATGATATAGTAATTTTTTTAAGCATCGATTATTGCTTTTCTTGCTAAACTGTCGGCCTCCTCGTTATATTTATCACCATTATGCGCTTTCACCCACTTCCAGTTAATCTCGTGTTGCAAAGCAACATTGTCCAATTTTTTCCATAATTCAATATTTTTTACTGACTTCTTATTACTTGTCTTCCAACCGTTCATTTTCCACTTATTTATCCACTCTGTTATACCATATTTAACATAGAGGCTATCCGTATACAAACTGATATTACAAGGAAATTTTAATACCTTCAGTCCATTGATCACCGCTGTTAACTCCATTTTATTATTTGTAGTATTTTCTTCTCTACCATAAATATCCTTTCTATGATTTTGAAACAATATGATCGCTGCCCACCCTCCTGTCCCTGGGTTACCAGAACATGCTCCATCTGTGTATATTGTCACTTCCTTTTTATTCATCTTTAACTGTAATGAATTAATAAAGTATAACGTTGCTTCTATAAAATCACAATTTTTATAGATATAGAGGCAATTTAAGCCTAACCTTTAAATTTTATTGTAGAAACAAAAAAAAGTGCTACAACGAGCATTATTAGAAGAGAAAGTAAAAGATAGTTTTTGTGTTCTTTCATAATCAAAATAAGTCAATAGAACAAAAAATAATACTAGCAAACAGAAAAAATAGATAAGAAATTGAGTAAGAAAACATTTTTTTCTGCGAGCTATGACTTTTAAGCCTTATAACGGATGCAGCAAACCAAATAAAAACACAACCTTCAATAATTGCCATACTTAGGTAAATCAGGGTCTTTTTCAAAAATAATGCTGGAAATAAGCTAATTAATACCAGCAACACGCTGTAGATTAATATATACTTTCTTGTTTTTTCCGGGCCATGAATAACATTAAACATTGGAATCGATGCTTTTGCATAATCCTCAGATCTATTTAAAGATAGAGCCCAAAAATGTGGTGGAGTCCACATAAAAATTATTAAAAATAAAATGAAACTTTCCCAACTTACAGAGTTAGTCACAACTGCCCAACCTATCATTGGAGGAAAAGCACCTGCTGCACCACCGATAACAATATTTTGTGAAGTGCGCCTTTTGAGCCAAACTGTATACACAAAAACATAAAATAATATGCTAATTGCAAGCAGAGTAGCAGAAACATAGTTCACTGCTATTGCCATGATAAATACTGACAATATCCCAAGAGTTATACCAAACTCAAGCGCGCTTTCTGCAGAAACTCTACCTGAAGGTATAGGGCGATTTTTTGTTCTCTCCATAAGTAAGTCTATGTCTCTGTCATACCACATATTTATCGCACCTGCAGACCCTGAGCCAAGAGCAATGCATATCAGAGATATTAGTATAAGAAAAGGATGAATGCTACCTGGCGCAGCAACAATTCCAGCAACTGCAGTAAATACTACAAGGTACATTATCCTTGGCTTCAGCAAATGCCAAAAGTCCAATATTGTAGATTCAACGCTTAACAAAGCACTTATGTACACTTTATTTTACCACTGGTGGCTTTTCGAAAGTATGAAAAGGTGGTGGTGAAGATACCGTCCATTCCAAGGTATCACCTCCCCAAGGATTATTTCCAGTTTTTTTGCCCCATTTAAAGAGATGTATAACTATAAATATAAAAAACATAACTGAAACAAAGGACATATATGAGCCAATTGAGGATATATAATTCCAAGGAATAAACGCATCAGGATAATCTGGTATACGCCTTGGCATACCAGCTAAACCAAGAAAATGCTGAGGTAAAAAGGTAATGTTAGTGCTAATGAAAGTGAGCCAAAAATGGATTTGACCTAAGCGCTCATCATATTGTTTACCTGACATTTTGCCTATCCAATAATAAAAGCCAGCGAAGGTTCCGAATAAGGCAGCCAGTGACATAACATAATGGAAGTGAGCAACAACATAATAGGTATCGTGCAAAAGCTTATCTATTCCACCATGAGAAAGAATTATTCCGGTTATACCACCTCCAACAAACATGAAAATAAAACCTAATGCAAATAGCATTGGTGTCTTAAATTCAATCGCCCCACCCCACATAGTTGCAATCCAACTAAAGACTTTTACACCAGTTATAACACCAATGAAAATTGTGCTGGTGCTAAAAAATATAGCAGCATCTTCGCTAAGCCCAACAGTAAACATATGATGAGCCCAAACCATGAAGCCAAACGCTGCTATGCCTATCATTGCATAAACCATTCCTTTATAGCCAAATACTGGCCTATGGGAAAAAGTTGATACGACTTGGCTTATGATGCCAAATGCAGGAAAAATAATTATGTAAACTTCTGGATGACCAAAAAACCAAAACAGATGTTGAAATAACACAGGATCACCGCCACCAGCAGGATCAAAAAAAGAAGTACCTATATTACGATCAGTGAGCAGCATAGTTATAGCACCAGCAAGTACCGGTAAGGCAACAATTAACATAAATGACGTTAGTAAAACAGACCAAACAAATAGTGGCATCTTAGTGAGTGACATGCCTTTTGCACGCATATTGAATATAGTGACTATAAAGTTGATCGCCCCAACAATTGATGACATACCAGCAACATGAAGTGCAAGTATAGCAAGATCAACTCCTGCACTTGGGTGAGACATAATTTGCGACAAAGGTGGATATAAAGTCCATCCTGTTCCAGGACCTTCACCTGCAAATACCGAGAGGATGAGCAAAATAAAAGATGACACTAACAACCAAAAACTTAAATTATTCATACGAGGAAATGCCATGTCTGGCGCACCAATCATGAGAGGCACAAACCAATTACCAAATCCTCCCATTAGAGCTGGCATTATCATAAAAAACACCATTATTACTGCATGTCCTGTAACCATCACGTTATATAATTGATAGTTACTGTTAAGTATATTAATGTGCATTAGTTGAGTACGAATAATCACTGATAATAATCCACCAATAATTCCAGCTAATATGGAGAAAACAATGTACAGTGTTCCTATGTCTTTATGGTTAGTAGAAAATAGCCAACGTCTTATACCTTCTGGTGCATCACTCATATTTATACTCCAAATTTAACTCACTAATTTTTTATTTTCGATCCACTTATTAAAATCCTCTTTACTCACTGCCTCAACAACAATTGGCATAAAACCATGGCCTGGACCACACAATTCATAACATTGCCCATAATAAATACCGGGCTTTGTAACATTAAACCATGCTTCATTTAGCCTACCTGGTATTGCATCAATTTTTACACCAAAAGCCGGTACTCCCCAGCTATGTATTACATCTCCTGCTGTCACTTGCAAACGAACGTTAGTATTGACAGGTAAAACAACGTTATTATCAACAGAGAATAGTTTCAAATCCCCTTCGATAAAGTCGTCTTTTCCTTTAATATAGCTGTCAAATGAAACACCTTGATATTCTGGGTACTGATAACTCCAATACCATTGATGACCAATAACTTTCAGTGTGATGTCAGCCTTTGGCACTTTCTCCTGTAGTTTAATTAATTCAGCATTTTTAAAAGCCAATACTCCAACAATAATCGTTGGTATAACAAACCAGACAATTTCTAAAAAGATATTATGACTCGTTTTACTTACATTTTTCACTTTACTCTTACGAAAACGAAATACTACATAAGCAAGCAGTGTCCATACAAAAAGCATGATTGCAATCATTACACTCATCACAAACGAATGTGACTTAACTACAACCTCCATTATCTCAGTTGCAGGTGTAGGAAATCCAAATTGCCAAGAAGTAGGAGCAGAAGCAGCTGATATGTTTGAGTAAAACATTATCAATAATGCAAATAACTTCACCATATTTTTTGCTGTAAAACTAACTATATAATAGTATACATAAACTTACTATGCAAATAGAGATTAATGATGATTAATGTTTTTTTAGCATTTAATAAGTATAATAATACAATACTAACTTGAGGGAAAAAGCATTTACATGAATCTATTTTAAGTTAAAATATTATAATATTTTTGGTTAAGTATTTACTTTAAGGAAATTCTATAATAAGTTTAATAGTGTCTGTTACTGCTAATAACCCTCTAGCCTCACACCTAAAAGCAGTAACAGACACTATTAAACTTTATGGCAAATTTACTTGTTTATAATTTATTGAGATAAAAACCTTAATAACCCCTTTTAATAACATTATTCCTTAGTTATATTATATACTTGAGCTTACTAACTAACCTTTAATACTCACGTTAGCATCTACATCTTGAACCAAAGTTTTACATATTATAGAAAATAACTGTAAAAGAATACACTACTTGTATATAAATTTTTTTTTGCATATTAAACTGTGTAAGCAAACTTTTTAGAAAAGCCAAATAAACTATCTCTCTATGAAAGACTTGTCGACTGTTGCAAGTATAGGCGTAAACAAGAATGATAAAAGAGTACGGGATTGAGTAACTATGTACACTTCTGCTGGCATACCAGGATATAGGTATACGTTTTTAAACTGAGCAAGCTCTGACTTTGGTATCACTACACGCACTGAATAATAACGCCCTAGTCTTGGATCATCAAGAGCGTCAGGAGAAATATGGCTTACTATACCATTAATTAGACTTAAACGACGTGCACTGTAAGCACTTAACCGGACTTTAACCTTTAGCCCTTCTAGCCCGTCAATAGAGACTATGTTGCTATCTTTCTTTTGTGCCGACAGTATCTCTTCTATGTTTCTAGTTTGAATTTTAGCATCTATTATCAGGTCATCATCCGATGGCACTACGCTCATGATTGGAACTCCAGATTGTATAACACCACCTTCAGTGTGGTATCTTATATCTGTGACTATCCCATCTTGAGGCGATTTAATTGTTGTACGCGCTAATGAATCTTCAGCAACCATCAGCCTCTCTTTCAAGTCTGCAATAGATGTGCTAACTTCCTTAAGTTCAGCGTTCGCTCTTTCTTGAGAATCATTTCTCACGTTTATAATTTCTAATTCGTTCTCTCCAATTTTTTGCTGCACTTGAGATATTGCAGCACGGTAATGCCCAACTCTGCCCTCAATTTCAGCAAACTGCTTTTCTAAAGCCAAAATGTGCGGTTTGCCTATATGGCCACTATCAAGTAATTGCCTTTTTGTTTCCAATTCTTCAGTTATTAAGTCATATTGTTTGTGAGCCGCATTAAGCTGAGAGTTTAACCCTGCCAATTCGTCATTTAACTGCTTTATACGCTGTTGTAATATATCTGTTTTTCCTAATATGCTCTTTCTCTGAGAGTTGAATAACTTCACTTGATTTCTTATCACTTTATTTACAAGCTCATCGTCAGATAATCTTTTAACCTCATCAGAAAATTCGAGTGTGTCCAAATCTACTCTGATTGCAAGAAGCCTTGCCTCGGTTGCCAAAAATGATAAAAGCTTTTCTTTGATAATACTTAAATTCGCCTTCTCGTTAACATCGCTTAATAAAACTAAAGGCTCATCTTTTTTAACTGCTTGGCCCTCTTTTACTAAAATTTTGCTTATTATTCCTCCACCCAAGTGTTGAACTATTTTCCTATTTGAAGATACAATAACTTCTCCACTTGCATGCACTGCCCCGTCAATTGGAGCTATAGCCGACCAAATACCACCTACTCCAAAAAAGATGAGTATCACTACTAAACCAAAAAATAGTGGCCCCCATGTGACTTTCAGTACTTCATTTACGTTATTACTTTCGCGTTTAAAAATAAAATTTACTATTGCATCGATCCATGCAAACGTCTTATCCAAAAATTTTGGATATTTCTTCTTTCTATTTCCTGCTCCTTGCATATCTATATCATCATTGCCAATCAGGCCTGTCAAAGAAAATCCAGCACTAAGCTTTTTTAACTTACTCATTATAGTACTACTGTGAATTCTTGTTAATCAGGATAACACACAAAAACAAAGAATCTATAACTTAAGCACTTTACTCAGACTATGGAACATCAGAATAAACTATTTAGTAACAATTTTTTAGCGTTTGAGCTCTTATTAAGCTAGCACACGCTAGACTAGTAAACATAAAGAAACAATCAAAACGGTTTTACAACAACCATAATAACTATAATCATTATTAACACTGTTACCGCTTCGTTTAAAACACGGAAATAAACGTGAGTTTTTTTATTTGACCCCATTACAAAATTTTTCCTATGTTTTGCAAGTAGACCATGGATAACAAACATAAAGAATAATGCTAGTGCTTTTACATGAAACCACCCTTCGCGGTATGCTTCTCTAATAATCATTAGCATAATTCCAAAACTAAGCGAGAAAAGCATTGCAGGATTTATGATATATCTAAGTAGTCTCTTCTCCATTATTTGAAGCAAACTATCATTTTCTGATTCTCGCTTTACAGTTGCATGATAGACATATAGTCTAGGCAAATAGAGCATACCTGCCATCCACATAATTACAGAGATAACGTGAAAAGCTTCAATCCAGTGATAGTAGTCCATATAGATAGTATTACAAAATGTTAAAAATTCCTGGTATAATCTCAGTTTAATAAAAGAAAGTCAATATGAAAGCAGGAAATTTCACTAAAGAGCAAGTGATTGGGTTTTACAGAAAAGTGCTGCTCATACGCAAATTTGAGGAAAAAGCAGGACAATTATATGGAATGGGATTAATAGGCGGGTTCTGTCACCTATCAATAGGGCAAGAAGCAGTTGCAGTTGGGACTCAAGCTGCATCAAAGTCTGGTGATGTTTTTATTACAAGCTATAGAGACCATGGTTTAATGCTCGCATGTGATTCTGATCCGAATGTTGTGATGGCAGAGCTTACCGGCAAAGAAACGGGATGTTCAAAAGGTAAAGGTGGCTCTATGCACATATTTGATGTTGAAAAAAAATTCTTCGGCGGACACGGAATAGTAGGAGCGCAAGTTCCAATTGGCACAGGAATAGCATTTGCTAATAAATATAAGAAAAAAGATAACGTGGTATTCACGTATTTTGGTGACGGTGCTGCAAATCAAGGACAAGTATATGAATCATTTAATATGGCAGCTTTATGGAAATTACCTGTAATTTACATCATAGAAAATAATGAATATGCAATGGGAACTTCTGTGCAAAGATCAACTTTAGTAACAGAGTTATATAAAAGAGGAGAAAGTTTTGGTATTCCTGGAAAACAAGTTGATGGAATGGATTTTTTCTCTGTTTATGCGGCTACAAGCGAAGCAGTTGAATACACACGCAGCGGAAAAGGGCCTATCCTGCTTGAAATGAAGACATATCGATATCGTGGCCATTCAATGTCAGACCCTGCTACTTATCGCTTAAAAGAAGAAGTTGAAGATATGAAGCAAAATCATGACCCTATAAGCACTTTAAAGAAGTACATGATAAATAATAAATTTGCTTCAGAAGAAGAATGCAAAGCCATTGATAAGGAAATACGAGATTTAGTGAAAAAGTCAGAAGATTTTGCTAAAAATAGTAAAGAGCCAGGCATTGATGAGCTATATACTGATGTTTATAAATTTGTTAGCTAATCAGTTGCCATCAAAATTATGTTTTAGCCTACTATAGATAGTTTTGGCTGCGTATAACTCTATTATAACAACCCTAGCCAATAGAAACTGTAAAGTAATTTTTGTATTCTTGATATACACTGCTCTTAAATCATAGGTTAAATGAGTTTTATTTTGACTTTTTGTGCCATTTTGCAGAATATAGAGGTTATTAGTTGAATAAAATACATGACAAAAGAGAACTGGGAAACAGTAATTGGACTTGAGGTGCATGCTCAAGTTTCTTCTAAGACAAAGCTATTTTCTAGTTCACTAACGGAATTTGGTGCTGAGCACAATACCCAAGTTTCTCTAGTTGATGCAGCAATGCCAGGTACATTGCCAATGTTAAATTATTTCTGCATAGAGCAAGCAATATGCACCGGTCTTGCACTTTCTGCAGAAATTAATAAATTCTCTTACTTTGATCGGAAAAATTATTTTTATCCCGATTTACCACAAGGTTATCAAATAACCCAGTTCTTTGAGCCAATAGTTAAAAACGGCAAAGTGTTTATCAATAATAATGAAAAAGAAATAAGAATCGCAAGAATTCACTTAGAGCAAGATGCAGGTAAGAGCATTCATGAAGAAAGCAAAACTTACGTGGATTTAAATCGTGCAGGGGTTGCTTTAATGGAAATTGTTTCAGAGCCGGATCTACGATCATCTGCAGAAGTCGCAGAATTCATGAAAAAATTGAGACAGATTTTACGTTACATCGGTTCATGTGATGGTGATATGGAAAAGGGATCACTTCGCTGTGATGCAAATATTTCTGTTCGTCCAAAGGGTAGTAGCGCATTTGGCACCCGCTGTGAAATAAAAAACTTAAATTCAATACGCTATATTGTACAAGCTATAGATTATGAAACACAAAGGCAGATCAAAATTTTAGAAAGCGGAGGAGAAATAAGTCAAGATACCTTACTGTTTGATGTCACTTTAGGAAAAACAAAAGTGATGAGAAGCAAAGAAGATTCAAATGACTACAGATATTTCCCTGAACCTGATTTGCTACCTGTTGAAATAAGCCAAGACAAAATTGATTCTATTAAATCATCTTTGCCTGAGTTGCCAGATCAAAAAAAACTGCGATACATTGAGAAATTAGGTATCAATGAATACGATGCAGACGTTATCACTTCTGATAAAGAAATTGCTGATTATTTTGAAAAATTGGTAAAAAAGCACAATTCAAAGATTGCAGTTACCTGGTTAACCGTCGAGCTTTTCGGTCGTTTAAACAAAGCAAATACTGATATTGTCAGCTCCCCAATTAAAGCAGCTGCCTTATCTGGGCTCCTCGATTTTATCGTTGATGGAACGATCTCTGCTAAACTTGGCAAACAAGTTTTTGATATTATGTTTGAAACTGGAAAGCCTGCATCCCTTATTATAGCAGAGCAGGATCTCAAGCAAATAACTGACAAATGTCAAATTTCAGAAGTAATTGATAAAATCATCAATGACAACCAAAGTAAAGTTCAAGAATATAAGAGCGGTAAAACAAAATTGTATGGTTTTTTTGTTGGTGAAGCCATGAAATCCACTAATGGAAAAGCCAGCCCTGATGTTGTGAATTCAGTTTTGAGTGAAAGATTAAGTAATTAGTCACATTTTTCTATTCGCATCGGTAGTACATCTTGTAGATATTCTCAGATCTATTCTATGATATATGTGTGTAATAACATAAAAGAAACCCTGTTAGCCAGTTATTCACTATCTATTTTTTAAATTGGCGTTTTTTATTGTCTTAAATGCTTTAACAAGTGCATTTTAGCTTAACCTTCATAATAAGGAAGTAGCCTATACATTTAGATCTGTTTCCCCTGCTGTAACAACAGCCTATTTTCCTTGAAACTAAAATAGCTACTGAATGTAATAATAATGTGATCTATTAATTCTATCCCTACATTTTTGCAAGCTTCTGCTAATTGTTTGGTGAGAGAAATATCGTTGCTTGAAGGCTGTGCATCTCCGCTTGGGTGATTGTGGGATATTACAATGGACGTTGAGCCAATCAAAAGTGCACGTTTTATGATCTCTCTAACATAAAGAGGAGTTTGATCTACTGTACCAAAGTTTTGCAGATCTTCCCCTATTAGATGATATTTTTTATTCATGTAGATAACGCGAAAATTTTCTTTATTGAGGCTTCCTATACTTACTTTTAAATAATCAAGGAGTTTTTTCCAATTGTTGATTATAGGTAGGTCCTTTATTTCTTCTCGTGCAGAGCGAACAAAAGCCTGTTTTACACAAAAGATAGCCGATATAGCTGCATTATTAACTCCTTCAATATTCTGCAGTGCTTCTAAATCGGCATTAAAAACTTTATTCAAACTGCCAAAATTTTCTATCAAACTCTTTGCCACTGGCTTTACATCAATTCTACTGTATGCTGAGTATAAAATGTGTTCTAAAACCTCATAATCAAGCAACGATTGTCCATTATCTGAAATGATTCTCTCTCTTAAGCGCTTTCTATGCCCTTTTTTGTAATCTTTCATTATTTATAATAAGAAATAAAGATGCTGGACCCAAAATTTACACCATTATCTTTAGATTCGGCATGTCTGGTAACTTGAAATGTTTTAATTATATAGAATGAAGTGCATTAAAAGTCAATCAAAGATCTTTAAAGACATGATATAAATATATATTGCAGAATTGGATGGTTAAGTATATATGACATAGAATATTTAAATGTTTATTAGGTATGGTTAAAAACCAAGATAAAAAAGTAATTAATACAGTATCTAAGTTTGGCTTAGGAGTTACTATAGCGTTAATGACAATAGTAGTAACAACAACAGCAGCTATTGAGCCATTAGTGGATAAGCGCTATTATTGGTTGGTAGAAGTCATAGTCCTATCCCCCTTGTTTGAGTTGGGAGTGTTAAATAAACCATAGGCGTCAAGTTAAGAAGAAGTGAGATAAAGTTGGTGTAAAGAAAAGAAAAAGAAGATATAAGTTCTCTTAAATTTAACAAAGAAAAGGGAGAACTTATACAATGAAAAGAATAGTTTGCATCTCAAAAAAGCTCAAAGAATTTTTTAATGAAAAAGCAGATAAAATCTCAGCTACAACAGGGTTCATAAAAAGAAAGAGAAAGCTAAAAGGCTCGTCGTTCGTAAAAGCCATCGTTTTGGGTAATATAGGGGTTGATAATTGTAGTATAGAGACAGTGTGTCAATTATTAAATGAAGACTCGATAAATATAACAAAACAAGGTCTGGACTTTAGATTTACTAAGGAAGCAGTGGAATTCATGAAAAGAATGTATAATGAATCTTTAACGTTACTTAAAAATACCTTACAAGTTGATTGCAGAATCTTGAAGCACTTTGGAGGTGTTAAGGTATTAGACAGCAGCTATATTAGCTTACCTAACAGTATGGAAGACATGTATAAAGGTTATAGCTACAGTGGTTATGAAAGCAATACTAAGTCTGGAATAAAGTTACAATTAGTTTTTGACTACCTAAACCAGACATTAGACCAGCTTAATATAACTGAAGGAATAAGGTCAGATCAGGGTTATAGAAGCCATTTAAGCAATATATCGAGCAACGATTTACTAATATCTGATTTGGGTTATTTTGTGCCAAGTTCTTTTAAACAAATCAATGAAATAGGAGCTTATTTCATAAGTCGTTATAAATCCGATACCAACATATATGATATAGAGACAGGTCAAAAAATAGATTTACTAGAACATTTGGAAGATCGATCTTTTCTAGAACAGGAGGTATTGTTAGAAAAAGAAACAAAGGTTAAAGTGAGAATTATATGTAAAAAACTAACTGAAGAACAAGCTATGGTTAGAAGAAGAAAGGCTAATAAGTTAGCAAGATCACATGGATACATATCTTCTCAAAGGAACCAAAAGTTACTAAATTGGTCGATATTTATAACTAATGTTCCAAAAAGTAAGATTAATGCTGAGCAAATACTAGTAGTTTACCGAATAAGATGGCAAATTGAATTATTGTTCAAATTATATAAGAGTAATATAAGGCTTGATAAGCTGAGAGGAAAGCCATACAGAGTATTATGTGAGCTATATGCCAAATTGTGTGCAATTCTTATATTTCATGGAATAGTGGGTTGCACAGAACTGAAAAAAAATACGGAGCTTAGCTTAACAAAGGCATTTATTGAGCTAAAAAGACGGGTTAGAGAGTTATTTTTAGCACTAAATAATAAAATTAAAGGCTTAAATATTTTTCTCAAAAAGCTTACCATAACTTGGTCGCAATTTTCATTAAAAGACAAGTACAGAAAAACTAGGGTATCCACCTTAACTT
>NZ_QPIP01000021.1 GCF_003344345.1 Wolbachia endosymbiont of Cylisticus convexus
AATTGCAGTTTTGTCTGTATAAAGCTTTGCCATAGCAACCCTTGAATAGGTATCAATAAAAGTTTGCTGGTCCTATACCCTTCTACATAATAAGTGTCTTGAGAACCTAAGTAACCAGTGTTTCAATTTCACCATCTTTGTTCTTTCACTTTCTCTAAAGCTGCAAGTTGCTCTTCAGTTAAAATTATGCCATCTTGTGCAACCTTCGCTTCAAGAGCTTTAAGTCTTTTTTTGAACGTTTCAATATCGTTTCTTAGCCATACAACCACCTTCGGAAATCCCTTTTTCTCAGCTCATTTGCAGCTCTTTATTGTCCATATGCTGGAAATTCTGTTGCGATCTGCTCTTTCTATGTCTTCGGAAACTCTGTTTGCCATAAGTGATTTTTTCTTACTTATCTCATGCAGTGCTTCTTCTCCTCCATTTTCATATAATTCCTTGAATCGATAAAACGTATCTCTTGAGTAGCCCATACGCTTGAGATACATTTCCTAATTGTTTTGCTAGCTCTAATAACCCTAACTTTGGTTTTAGTATTTTTGCTTGTATTGTACTCATATCTAACACTCCTTTCTTTTATTATTTTATAACTTACTTTTCTAAAGTGTCAGATCAAGTCTTGTTTAATACACATTAGATCTTAATGACTCTTTTTTACGTTCAATTGTTTTACTATCAGGAGGTAACTTACATGCCGTTGATCACCTTATATCACGCCATTTTTGACACTTTCAACACTTATGCTTTGAGGGGCCTACCCTCTCATCTATTGTGCAGCTTCAGCTAACCGCTTCTACGGCACACTCCAGCATCAACCAATTTATTGTAATGGCTCGTTTCATCAATATGCAAAACTTCACTTCTGCTTATTTCTTGCTCGATTTGCTCATACGTTTTTCCGCATTTTGATGCAACTCTATGTTCACTATTTGATACGCTGCCAACACTTATGTTCAAATTAAAAATGTCATTTATGATACTAGCAACTTCACGCTTTGAATTTTTGTAAAACCCACTTAATGCTGCAACTACTAACTTAACTCTTGGTCCAAATGTATCTGATATAACACCTTCTGGTAACTTGCTGCTTCTTCTTTTTCCACATTTCCTACAACGTCCATGCTCTAATTGATATTCTACTACATAGGGCTTGACCTCCGGAAGATCAACTTTCTGATGAATGTACGGTTTGTCGCATATTGCAATCTCTCCTCCGCATTCGCAAGAATTCTATCTTTATTACTTTATCTGCATCCATTTTAGACCGATAATTGCCTTTGTGCCCGACCGACCACCAACATTCCTTTCGCTCTTTGGCCTGTCTTTTTTTATTTTGTATAATTCTTTAGAGCTTGGCAGAGATGAGTTTTTTGAATTTAAACCTAGCCTTTCCTTTAACTCAGCATTCTCTATTTTTAGAGCTTTATTTCCTTCCTCTAACTCTTTTATCCTTGCCTCCAATTTTTCTATTCTTTGCTGTAAATTTTTGCAGACTTCTAAAAGATTAACCATATTACCTCACATTCATTCTATGATTATCTTTTTATCACTCCTCTGTCCATCTGTTTCTCCACTCCCCTGAACGGATACGTATTTTTTCTTCTCATATCTGACACTCCTTTATAATTTGTTCATATTTTTATCTTACTTTGTTTCCCTGTCAGATTAAGTCTAAACTATTACACCTAAGTTTACTACTTTCAGGACAATCTCTAACTTATTATCAATTTTTATTATTATGCCAATTACAACTGATGATTTTATTTCTTTCTACTACCTATTGACTTACTTTCTGCTCAGCATATTCATTAAATCAGATTCTTTGAGTTTACCATGATCAACTTTACTGAACTTATTTACCATAGAGCTCATTTGATTATACTGCTTAATTAAAAGATTAACATCAGTTACACTTGTCCCAGACCCCTTAGAAATTCTAAGTCTTCTTTTGCCATTTAAAATATCTGGATTTTGTCTTTCTTTTTCAGTCATTGAGTTTATAATGGCTATATATTTTTTCACTTTATTATCGTCTGGCACACCGCTGCTTAGCTTTTTTGTGAATGAACTAGGAATGAACTTCATTATGTTGCTAATACCATCCATTTTATTGAGAATTTTCAACATTCCTACCAAGTCGTTTAGGTCAAATTTACCCCTTTTTACTTTCTTTTGTAACTTATCAATTTCTTCCTGACCAACAATCTCAGCAGCTTTTTCAACCAATGAGACAACATCACCCATGCTAAGTATCCTTTTTGCAATTCTATCGGGGTAAAAATCATCAAGGTCACTTAATTTTTCACCACAAGCAATAAATTTAATTGGACAATCGGTGATCATTTTCATAGAAAGAGCAGCACCACCACGTGCATCACCATCAACACGGGTAAGAATAATGCCGGTTACACCTATTGCCTCATTGAATGATTTGGCAATGTTGACTGCATCCTGGCCTATCATTGCATCTGCTACTAAAATAACTTCTGCAGGTGAAGCTATTTCCTTTATAGTTTTCAACTCACTCATCATATTATTGTCGATATGAAGCCTGCCTGCGGTATCTAGTATTAATACATCATAATTATCATTTTTTGCTACTGCTACTGCCTTTTTTGTAATTGCAATGGGCTTCTCGTCTATCATTACAGGTAAAGTTTGCACATCTATTTGTCTGCCTAGCACTTCAAGTTGTTTTTGAGCAGCTGGTCTATAAATGTCTAAAGAAGCGAGCATCACTTTTTTCTTTTGTTTTTTTAACTTTAAAGCAAGTTTCCCTGAGGTAGTTGTTTTACCTGCACCTTGTAACCCCACCATCATAATCACAGCAGGGGGTTTAACTGCTAGGTTTAAGTCACTTTTTTCTGATCCGAGAACTGCAGCTAAATTATCCTGCACAATTTTGATTATCATTTGCGCTGGAGAGACACTTTTTATGACTTTTTCTCCAATCACTTTATCTTTAATGTCGTTGATGAATTTTTTTGCAACTTCAAGTGAAACGTCAGCTTCAATTAAAGCTATACGTATTTCACGCATGGCAAGATTAAAATCATCTTCAGAAATAATTGACTTTCCTCTCAGTTTACTAAATACAGAATTTAAACTTTCGGTTAACGACTTAAACATAATAGCATTAGTAGAATACTCATTAAAAAGAGAGAAGAAGCTGAAACAAAACTCACTGAGTTATAATCCAGCACTTCTTTAAGTTTAGTAATATTATTAAAGTATAAGCCAACAAGTGGATTAGTCAAGTTTTGCACTACGCTGGCAAGCATTTCTCTAGTTTTAGAGACTAACTGATTGAACAGCAAGATAATATAGGGTATGAAAGCTCTAAAAATCCAATCAACATCCATTTTAAAATTTATTCTCGGGTAAAATAACTTGCGTAAAAGAATGAACAATAAAGTGGTACATAATAACAAATTAAATTGCGACAAAATATTTTTTGTGTTGTACACAAAATCGAAAATCGAAGGTTTATTGTAAATAGGTAAGTAAAGATTGCCAGCAATTACGCATATAAATGCTAAAATAATCATAGTCATTTTGCCTCCCCTCTCTGCTAAAGGTTTCGACTTACTTTTTGCAATAAATATGTAGTAAAGAAACTTGAGCCCCACGCTTAAATAAAGCAGTAAATTTAGAATCTTGTATAAGTTTTTATACACTTCTAAATTAGCACCACTTGCTTCAATCTCGGCTGTAATGTATGATTTACTAATAAATCCAGCGGTTCCAGGAAATGCAGCCATTGTAAGTATTGCAATTATAGCACACATGCCTTCCACTGACATCAAATTACCCACTCCATTAAAACTAATTGTTTTTGTCCGCGAAATAATCGCATTGCTAACCACAAACAATAATGATTGATAAACGAGAGAGAAAATTATGTGTAGCATTAAAATTGGTATTGCCTTTTCCGAAGGGCTGAGTAAACCTCCTGCAATAATCAGCAAGCCCATTTGTCCTACAACATTATAGCATAAAAATCTACGAATGTTTTGCTCAAGAGAAGCAAATATGATGCTGTAAATTGCAGTGATGGTGCCTACAAGCGCTAATATTTCAGTACAATCTTGCCATAGGTTATAAGTGTGTAAAAGCATCACTAAAAAGGAGATTTTAGTAGTAAATAAAGAGAGATATGTAGTGCCATGTAGCGATGCAGCAGGATATGCATCAACAACCCAAAACGAAAAAGGAAAACAAGCACAGTTTATCAATAAACCCCAAATTACCAGGTTAGTGCTTTGCAGTGCCAATCCTGCTGTTAATATAACTCCAACGAAAAAGTGTACACAAGCGTACCTTATTGCAGGTCCACTATCTCTACAGCCAGCTGCAATAATAAAAGATGCACTGATGGTCATTAATTCAAAGAATACTACAACTAATATTATCTGCTCAGATAAAATTGCACACAATGAGCTGATAGTGTAAGCAGCAAAAGAAAGCATCTCTGAAAAACTCAAATTTTTTGCTGGTAGAACAGCTAAAAACGCAACTGATAGAAAAGATATTAGTACGATACGGAAAGATAAATCATAATTTAGAACTGGATGAGACCAATTTAATATATTACCTAAATTTTCAGGTAGCGTTAGTACTATAACTATTAATGCAATCAGCAGAAGTAGCAGTGACAATTTATAAAGCTGCACAATGATGTAAACCAGTATGGTTTATGCTACCTCAATATACGAATAAAATCAATTTGCATATTAACCACTAATTAAACTAATTACCATATAATTATATCAGGGTTTAGAGGGTTATAGAGAAACCGGTCAGATTAGGTTTTAAATCTAATCTGACCGATAGCTTTAATAGTGAGGTAAGCTTTAATATAGCACTCCTAATTCATAGTGCTACACTCGTGCATAATTTATTTTTAATTTGTGCACGAGCGTTAGTAAATTATTTACTTTTTGAAATAAAGTTTGACATTACTTTAATACCAAGAACTTCAGTAAGTCTGCCAGTTGAAAGTTATTTACTCGCTTTCTCTTAAGTATCTGCATAAATCTAATGGAGTTGGCAGTTTTCAATTCACTCATTCAACTTTTATGACCTTTGCAATGTTTGATTCTATTAAAGAATTCTTTGTTAATCTAGTCTTTAACGCTTTTTTTAGATACCGTTGTGGTGTCTTGGCATAGATTTCGCTAACAAGTAGCGGAGTATTAAATTGTCTTTAACTATAGATTTCTGTGTCAAGTACTGTAATGACTAGGTGTATAATGAAAATTAGATTATAAAATCTCTAACAGTACATTCTGTGTTTCACCTTCATCCACAACAAAAATATAATCAATATTATATTTGTTTAATCCACCTAATATTCTCTCTTGGAAATATTTTTCACCATAACCTTCCATAATAACACTTATATAGTCAGCACTATCAATATCAGAGAGCTTATTACATATTTTTGGATCTTTGACTGTGTAGTGTTGCTTAGATTTACACTCATTATCATCATCTTTACAAAAAGAAATTTTTCCTTTTTGTTTATTATCTGTAGTCATGATAAATCTGTTACCTTCTTGATCTTTTGCTGTAAATTGATTACTGTTCTTGTCTATAGAGTATTTTTCCTTTGGAAATTCCAGTGTTAAGTGATATGTCATAATACTACCTTAATAAAAATTGTTATTGTAGTATAGATTTATTAATAAATAATATATATTGTAGTATAACTAGTACGAAGTGGGTTTAATCAACATCAGTAGGTTTACCAGTTGGACCCATAAGGATTATTTTCTCTCCTTCTCTTAAGTGTCTGCACAAATTAGTGGAGCCGCCAATTTCAAGCACAATAGTGGAAATAATTCCTTTTTTTTTATCTACTTCAGTGCCAGTTACAGCTATACCTTCCATAGCAAGGTTTGTATTATTGGCTTTTCTGCTATTGGTTTCAAAATTTTGCAACCTAAAGAATTGTCCAGGTTTAAAATTCTTTGCCGCAAGTGGTGCTTTGATCACTATTTCCACAACTTTGTCTGTTAAATATTGAACTTTTATAACCTTTGCAGTGAATTGCTCTTTAATTTTGTTGAAGAATTCTTCATTAGTTGCAGCGTATGACGCTGGCCGGCCATTATTTAAAAGCTGGGAAATAATAGGGTAACCATTCTTAGCGCTTGCCATAGCTTTCACGACACTGCCACTATATGAAGGATGAAGATCACCAAAAAAGCTAATTGTTTTATTGCCTTGCTTATATACCAATATCCTGTCTTTATTCTGCATCTTAGGAGAAAATATTGGATCTATTTCTTTTCCTGATGAATTCAAATGAGTAAAATACCCATTGCTTAATTTAAAGTGCTTTTTATCTTCTGTTGCAATAACTGTATTTGGCTCAGTACCTGCTGCTATAAAAATAGAACGTGCTTTCATGTATTTGATTTCGCCGGATTTTGTGTCTATTAGTTTTATTGATTCAGCATGATTATATTTATCCGTCACAACTTCAACTGGCTCTAAGTTTTCAATAAAATAAATCCCTTCTGATAGTGCATTTTGCACCTCTTCGCTATTTAATCGATAACTTGGTGAGTCTTTTAGCTCTTTTCTATATATAACTTTTACTCCCCCGAGACTTTGCATGAATTCTAATATTTTTATTTTTCTACTCTCTTTTTTTGCTAACTCTTGCTCTGCTTGGATCAATTTTGCGTGCGATATGAGCTCATTTGCAATTTCATATTCTTCTTCTGTCCAATCTTTTTCGACATATTTCTTTCCATACTTATCAACCAATATTTCATAACGAAGAAGAAATTTTTCTACTTGAATTGGATAATACGCTAAAGCTTCAGTGGCAGTGTCAATTGCAGTGAGTCCTGCACCTATGACAACTATCGGCATGAGAACTTGCAGGTTTGCTATAGAGTCAAACTTAAGAGCACCAGTCAGTTGTAACGACATAAGAAAGTCGGATGCCATGCGCACTCCACGAGCTAGCATGTTTTTTATTTTGATCATTCGTGGCTTACCAGAGCCAAGTGCCAAGGCAATGTGATCAAAACCCAAGTTGAATGCGTCATCAACGGTTATCGTACCTCCAAAACGAATGCCTCCATAAAGTGCGAAATTCTCACGTCTTTCCAATAGTAGTCTAATAATCTTTAAGTAATTTTTATCCCACCGAGAAGTAATGCCATATTCTGCCACCCCACCAAACCCATCTGCCGTGCGTTCACTCAATTTTTCGTATTTGAGATCTTTAATTAGCTGGAAATTATCAATCAAAGGTTCAATCTTTAGTCCATCAATGGAGATAACGCTATGCCCATCATTCAACAAATGATGAGCTAAATTAAAACCAGCAGGACCAAGGCCTACAACTAGGACGTTTTTTCCGGTGGTTTCTTTTGGCAATGGACGTTGAAAATTTAAAGGATTCCAACGGCTAAGCAGAGAATATATTTCAAATCCATACGGTAAACTGAGCACATCATCTAAAATCCTTGTTTCAACCACTGGCACATTTACAGGCTCTTGTTTCTGATATATGCATGAGCTCATGCAATCATTGCATATTCTGTTCCCAGTAGCCGCACATAATGGGTTATCTATCATCACAATTGCAAGACTTGCTATGCTGTACCCTTCGCTTTTCACCAGATTCATTTCTGATATTTTCTGTTCTAGTGGACAGCCGTGCAATTCAACTTTCAGTGGGGATTTTTTAAAGATGTTATTATTATTGACTAGCCCCTTTGAGCAACTATCCTTATTTTGCTTATGACAAAATATGCAGTAGTGAACATTATCTAATGCTTTATTCAAACTCACCTTTTCACTTGTCAGGTCAAAACCATATCGTCTTTTTGTTTTGCTTGAATACAATACCTCAACTTCGTCTACTTCTTTTTTAAAGAACGATACGAGATTTTCGTGATCAATTTTTCTGTGAATACTAAAAAGTATACTTTGTTTGTTTTTCACTCTCCACGCTGCATATTGAGCTGCAATCTCTATTTCTTCTTTATGATTTTCCCTATCTTCAAACCAGTGCATTACCTGCTCGGCAAAGGTTTCTTCTGTTGTCGGTAAAGTGAGAAGGCGGTTTAGCTTGCTAGTAACAAGATCAATGTTGATATTTGTTATATCAGCGTATTTCTTCAATGCATAGCGCTGAACAAATAATCTTTTGCACTTATATACTATAGCAAAGTCATTATGTTTTTTCTTTAGCTTCTCTGCTTCTTTTTCAATATTAAAAAGTTTTGCAATAAATTCATCAAGTAAATACGAGAGGTCTATTATTAACTGGCTATGACAACCATCTGTCATCCAAGTAGCTGACACTGGGATCTGTCCTTCTTGTTTTCTAGATCCCAGTGTCAAGCACTGGGATGACATCAAAGAAGAAGCTGCTTTTTCTCTTGCTTCAATTAATAAACAAAACAAGCTTTCATCGCACGATTTTATATAATCTAAAAACGCCTCATCCAATTTTATTAATCCACTGCGAGTGTATAAGTTTGAAAATGAGATTTTGAAATTCAGCTGCATCGTTATACTATACAGTGTACATACTGTTTTTTGCAGATGAAGATTTTATTTGTCTTGCAGTCTTGCTAAGATTGTTGCTTCTGCAGCTTTTTCTTCCCCAACATATGCAACACACTCAAATTTGCATGCACCCAAACGCGCATTTTTTATACTGGATTGAAGAATCAACGTGTCCCCTGGAATAACTGGCCTTCTGAATTTTGCGTTTTCAATAGACATAAAGTAAACAACTTTATTTTCTATTGTTTTTTTACCGAGAACACATATAGCAGATGCCTGAGCTAAAGACTCAATTATCAAAACTCCTGGCATTATCGGATGATCAGGAAAATGACCAATAAAAAATGGCTCATTGAAAGTTACGTTCTTAATTGCTTTTATGCTTTTACCATGGTCACATTCTATTACTCTATCTACTAGGAGAAACGGATAAGAATGTGGTAATATTTTCATAATATCACTGATATTAAATTGCATAAGCTTACTCAATGCTTTGTAAAGCAAATTCAGGTATTTCCTTATTTACATTTTTTAATACCACATCTGATAAATCAACCTCATCCATAGAGTATAGAACTTGATCCTTTTTTGAAATAAGTAGTACTAAATCTATATTGTTTTTTTCTGCTGTTCTTTTAGCAGCTTCTTTTATCTTATTAAAAACACTTTCTACTGCTTCTCTATAATTTTCTTCTAAATTTGACATTTTTTTAGCGTAATTATCCCTAACGCTTACAGCGTGCTTATTAAATTGTTCTGCCTTTTCTTTTTTTGCTTCTTCTGACAAAAGGTCAGATTCTTCTTTCGATGGCTTAAGTTTTTCTAACTCATTTTCAAATTCTTGCTGTAACCTAGAATTCTGTTCCTTTATTTGTTGTTGTATATTTTGCAGAGCCAGAGATTCATTGATAACTTTGTCACTATCAATAATAGCAGCCTTTGTATTAAGCATGCCCTGAGATTGATATCCTACAAACTTATATCCCACAAACATGGAAGTAATTAATGCAATAACTGATATTAATAACTGTATATATTTCATTCAAATCCCCGCTTCAATAGAAATTTTAACGTTTGGTGATGGTATTATATCATAAGCTTCCTTTACTAAAGGGAACCCAAAATCTAATCTAAGTCTACCAAAAGGAGAAGGCATTGAAAAGCCAAAACCTGGTGATACTCTTATAAGCTTACTATCATAATATTGTCCACTATATTCCCCCTTTTTATCTAAACCAAAAAGTGTTGCATAGTCAACAAATAGTGAGCCTTTGATACCAGTGTAGTCGTATAATTTGGGTAATGGAAAATCTACTTGCTGTGTTAAATTAAAATAAGTTTCGCCTCCTAATGAGCTATTATTTTTATCTTTTGCTCTTGGTCCAATACCAGAGAGGTCAAATCCCCTAATCTCATTAAAAAAGCGCTGGCCAATGTTTAGATCTTTATCAATATAAGAAAAAATATGACCTGCCTCCACCTTAAAGCGTAGTGTTATATCATCATCAATTTTGCTTAATATCGGATGTGTATAAAAAGATAAGAATTCAGATTTTAGGAAATTTACATTTCCTCCCAATCCTGAAATATCCTGACTTAAGCGCAGTAAATACCCCTCTCTTGGAGCGTATAGATTATTCAATTTATTATATGTCAACGTGTATCCCACTGATGAAATCTGATGTTCACCTTTTTGATCTCTTATTATCTGAGAGATATCCTCATCTTTTCCACCCTTATTGTCCATGTGTATGTGACTATACTTATAAGAATAGTGAAAGGAATTGGTTAGATTTTCTGAGATTTTATATGATAATCTTGCTGTTCCTCCCCAATTACAAGTATCAAAAGTAGTGTTTGGTTTATCTTGTTTTTCATAAAAAATACCCATGCCTAATGACGTATCAGAATCGTTAAAATTGTTTTCAACGAAGTCCATATTAGCAGAAAGCACATGTCGACTTTTTTCAAGAGCAAAAGAGAGCTCTTTACCACTACCAAATAAATTACGATCTGTGAGACTGGTTTTAACAAATACTCTACCAGGAAGAGACAAACCTCCTGTTAAAGATACTGAGGCAGTGTTTTTTTCTTTAACATTTAAGTCAAGATTTACTGCATCGTCATTAACTGCGTAACTATTTACTTTCACTGTTTCAAAAAAATCACTACTCATTAGTTTTTTACGTGATTTTTGAATCTCAGATGTGTTATATGCGTCGCCTTCTGCTATACTGAGCTTTCTTCTAATGACTTTATCTAAAGTGCGATCATTACCATCAATAGTAATTTGGTTTATATAAATCTTTTTACCCGGTAGCACTTTGTAAGTTACATCCATAATATTGTTACGTTGTGTAGGTTCTGGATTAACTCTTGCAAATATATACCCTTTTTCATTTAAATGTTTACTTATTTTTTCTGCTGTATTGTTAATTTTAACTCTATTAAATATCTGATTATTTTCTTCTGTGATAAATTCTAATATTTCTTTCCTTAAACTTAAATCCTGAATCTCAGCTTCAATATCAACTTCATTATTTCCAAATAAATATTGCTGCTTTTCATCAATCAAAAAAGTTAACTCTATTTGGTTGTTATTATCAATCTCAACAATTGGTTGGATATTATTTTGAATATATCCTTTAGATGAGTAGAAGCGATCAAGCAGTTCTGTGTTAATCAGTAGATATTGAGGTGAATAATGAGTTCCGCTTTTAAAAATGGCTCTAAATAACTTACTAAATATATCATTGCTATGTCTTTTGATGACTTGCTCTAGCTCATTTGCTGAAAAATTTTTGTTACCTATGAATCTTAAACCCTTAATTTTGGAGGTTCTGCCTTCTTTTACCTTAAAAATCAGATTGATCCTATTGCTACCAAGCTTATCTATCTCATATGCAATTTTAACACCAATTTTACCACTATTCCTATAAAGAGTAACTAGATTTATTAAATCGTTTTTTAATTTTGTTTCAGTAAAAATAGTTAGTGATTTCAACTGGATAACGTTATTTAGCAACTCTTTACTGTTAAATAACTTATTGCCCTTCAATATTACTTTGTTAATTAGTGGATTCTCCTGAATTTTTACTACTAAGTTTGCTTCATCATCCATATAGGCGTTAACACTAGCAAATAACTTTGTTTTATATAAACCTTTTATAACTGAATCTATATCATCATCATTTATATAACTACCTGGTTCTAATTTTGTATAAAACCTTATTGTTTGATCACTTACTCGCTCATTGCCAATATACTTAATATCTTTTATCTGTACTTTTTCCTTATTTTCTAGAGCAGCAAGTAGAGTAGGAAAAGAGATAAAAATTATTATTAGTATGTGGAATAATTTTTTCATACGTATCTTAAAAAAAATGCCTAATATCATTTGTGATTGCAACTGCCATCAACAAAAACAATATGGTAGCACCAAAAGTGGCTGCATATTTTTGATATTTCAAACTCAAATCTCTACGTATAACTGCTTCTATGATATAATGAAATAAATGCCCACCATCTAGAAGTGGTATTGGCAGCAAGTTAATTGCAGCTAAATTAGCTGAAATGATTGCCATAAAATATAGAACCATAATGAATCCCTTTTTAGCTGATTGCCCTGAATATTTTGCAATTTTTATTGGCCCGCCTATTTCATTTATACTCCTCTTACCAACGACAATTTGAAAGAGGGCTTTGATTGTTAAACACATAGTATGATAGGTTTCACTTACTGATAGGCTAGCAGCTCCAAGGAAAGATGACTGTTTTAACCCAATCATATTAATTGAGGTAATTCCTATAGTTTTTCTTTCTATTATGTTGCCAAAAACATCTCTATCCTCAACTGTAAACGGAGTTAGGGTAGTTCTGTGCTCTTGGCTATTTCTGCTATACTTAATTTCCATTCTTGTCTCAGGGTTTGACATTATCACTCGTGAAATATCTTCAAAGTATTTTATTTTATACTCATTAATCTGTGTAATAGTGTCACCTGGCAGTAAGCCAGCTTGCTTTGCTGCACTTTCTTCAATTACATTACCAATTACTGGTGGAGTACGATAATAGCCTGTAACGCTGAAAAATACTGTGAAAGCTATAACGGTAAATATCATGTTTGCAAAAGGCCCTGCAAAAACTATTGCTGCTTTTTGATATCGAGGTTTTGTATGGAATGAGTATAATTTTTCTTCTTCAGTTAATTTTTGTTGATCAACAGGAACGCTTACTGCATTAGTATCCCCTAACATTTTAACGTAGCCACCCAATGGAAAGGCACTTAATTTCCACCTAGTTCCAGACTTATCGTTAAAACCAAAAATTTCAGGACCAAAGCCTATAGAAAAAGATTCAACTTTAACCTTGCATGCTTTAGCGACAATATAATGACCATATTCATGCACGAATACTATGACAGAAATTATTAAAGAAAATGATAGAAAATAATATATTCCATCGCTAAGTTGATGAGAAATTAATTCCACCTATATTTTAAATCTTAATCAAACGTTAAGTATATTAAAATGTGCCTCGCTTGACAAGTATTTAGTTTAGTCTTTAAATTAAAAAAAAGTTTAATGACAATGACAGATATCTCCTTATTAAGAAGAAAATTGATGTATAGGAGCTGGCATAGGGGCTGCAAAGAAACCGATATACTTTTAGGGCATTTTGCATTAAAATATCTTGATAAATTTTCCTTAAGCGAACTAATCGAATACAAAAAAATAGTTGATCTTGATGATTACGAATTATATTGTTACATAACTCGCAAGACACTACTCCCCCCTGGCTTGAGTAGTGAAATAGTCGATTTGATTGCTTGCTTTAATCCTTTATGCACTCAATAATCTTATTCACCTTGCTTAGTACTTCAACATATTCTATTTTTCTCTCATTTCTATACTTTTCGCGCTCTTGATTTACTTCATCCAACCGCTTTGTTAATTCTAAAATTTTATCCTCGAGAGTCAATGCTGCAAGTAAGAAATTTAATGCGTCTGAGCCCTTACCTCCAGTTTTTTGAGATATAGAGCTAACTAGCTTGTTAAAGCTATTAGCAAGTTGTAATAAATGGTCCTTCTTTTTACTTTCGCAAGATATTTTGTATGTGTTATTACGTATAACTATTTCTACTACTTGCATATGGTGCTATATTGTATGACTTTCACATTTACAATATAGATTTTCATTCATTTATCAAGTTGGATAACTTTTTACTGCTACGAAAATAAGTTTTAAAATATTGATATTTTGCAACCTTCTGTAACATCAAATTACTTGTCTCTTTCAAGTTATAGCTTCTAATTGAAAAAGAACCAAATCCCCTGATTTCAACTCTACTATGATACTTCAATGTGTTTGAAAGTACCAAAAAAAAACTATCAACTATGGCTGTTATAAAGATCTTATCTAACAGAGGATGTCTTTTTGCTACTTTTGCTATTATATCAGATTTTGTTGCCATTTATATGAATTCACAATAAGTTACTTGGCAGATAATATGATATTATATTTTTCAACACCCAGTACTTCAACTTGTATTTTTTCTGATATAGAAAACCTTTTATTTTCTGGCAAATGCTCTTGATCTATTAAAAGGGCTACATTGTTCTCAACCTCAACAACTAGACCATTTTCTTCTCTCTTACTTACAGTAACCTGCATTTTATCGCCTACTTTAACTTTCTTTATCAGTTCTTCAAGAGGATCATACTCTATTTGCTTTACTCCAAGATAAATCCTTGTCCGATCTACATTAGCCCTTATTACTTTTGCTTCTATTTTATCACCTACATTACACTTTTTTATCTCATCTGAATTATTTCTAGACCAACTTAGGTTTTGCATATAGATTATCCCTTCTACATCCTCACATATCTCAGAATCATCAAAAATCACAGATATTTGTGAACCAGTATTGCTCTTAACTGTACCAGAAACAATAGAACCGAGAGGATATTTATCAATAAATACTTGCCAAGGATTATCTACGCACCTTTTTGTACTTAAACTCATCTTATTTTTAATAGTGTCAATACCAAGAATTTTAACATCCACCTCTTGTCCTATTGTTACAAGGTTACTAATTGGTAAAGTACTCTTATTCCAAGTTATTTCTGATGAGTGCACCAAACCTGCAATTCCAGGTTTAATCTCAACAATAAATCCGCAATCTTTTATACCTGTGACACATCCTTTGTGTATGCTGTTAATTGGACATTTTGACTCTAGATCTTGCCAAGGATTATCTCCTAATTGCTTTACACCTAGGGAAATTTTTCCATTTTCTCTATCTATTTTTATAATTTTAGTTTTTATATGCTGACCACAAGAAAAAATCGCGGATGGATGACTTACATTACTCCAAGAAATATCTGTAATATGTAGTAGCCCATCTATAACTCCCACTGTATCTGATTCATGAATACCGACAAATGCACCATAGTGAGTTATGCTTTTTATTTTGCCTTCTACTATATCACCTTCATTTAAAGATTCTAAAAACTTAATTTTTTCACCAGCGCACAATTTCTCTAACACCAGCCTTCTTGATACTACAATATTCCCCTGCTTCTTATCCATTTTAAGCACGATGAATTTTTGTTCAGTTTCAATAAGGTGATTAGCATCTTTTACTTGCTTCAAATCCACATGACTCAGCGGTAAAAATGCACTTATTCCATCACCAAGATCAACAATAAAACCGCATTTAATTGAGCGTTTAATGATTCCAGCCACTTCATCCTTTGTAACTGTGCTTTCTTCCAACTTATTCCATTTCTCGTCTCTAATTGCTTTCTCACGACTAAGAACAACATTACCATGGTAATCTTCAGTTCTTTCTACATAAACTTTAATTTTCGAGCCAATAGTGATTTCATCATTACAACCGAGCTCCTTGGTCGGAATTCTTCCGTCTGACTTTAAACCAACATCCACCACAATATCATTAGGATTTATTCTTATAATTACACCTTCTACCACATCTCCTTCTTTAATTCTATTAACAAAAGAATCTTCACAAAAGGCATTACTTTGATTATCAAATTGGTCTTGAAATATCTCTTCTATGAACTTGTTTGATGATAGCTTCCTGATAGTAACCGGCAGACTTACAGATGAATTATTATTCATACTCTTAATTTAAACTTTATTAGAACTCATATATTATATAATATTAATAATTAGTGACAAGTAATTTCTCATTAATTCATTTCTAGAATTGTTTAAGCTATAAAAAATTAGGTTATGTAAGAGTGTGCTATTTGGGAATAACAAATGGATTAGGTCGTTCTCCAGAAGATCTAGGTTAAAGTCGGATGTTTTGGAGAAATATTCTATTCAAAATAGCAGAGAATCTATAAAAAAGATCGTAAGCTCACAAAAAAGAATATGGATAGAAATAGGTTTTGGCAATGGTGAAAATATGCTTCATCAGGTATTCAATGAAACTGATCTATTATTTATAGGATGTGAGCCTTATTTAAAGGGGGTTTCTTGCCTGCTAAAGAACATAGAAGCACACAGCATAAAAAATATTTTAATATGGGCAGAAGATGCGAGAGAATTAATTGCCAATTTTCCTGATAACAGTGTTGAAAAATTCTTTATTCTTTTTCCAGATCCATGGCCAAAAAGAAGTCACAACAAAAGACGGTTAATTAATACGGAATTTTTAAATTTATTAGCAAAAAAAATACTTGTCACAGGGGAAATATTTATTGCAACTGATCATCAGGATTATGCAGAGTGGATAGAGTTGCATATAAAGCAATGTAACTCTTTAACCTATAAGGAAGATAGTTTTGCAAATTATACTCTTACAAAATACCACAGAAAAGCGCTAGAATATCAGCGTAAAATAAAGTTTTTTAAAGTAAGTGTTATAGATAAACTAACTTAGATTTACCTCTGCTTGTTAGTACAGCTGTGTACGTGACACTCAAACAGCCCTGATTCTAAAGGCATTGGTGTTAGTTTTTCTCACCCACTGCAAATACTGCACAATACTGTCTACTTGATCGTCGTGACGAACTTCTGGAAACATTAAAATCTCATGCTCAAAATCGCTGAGCCATACTGCTTGATGCGGCAGAAAAACCCTCTCAGATTCTATAATTGGGACAATTCGGTGGAATCGAGTTAGTTTGTCATCATGTGGTACTATTTGAATAATAGGTAAATCACTGTTTTTCTTGAGCTCTTGCACCAATTGCTGACCGCTTGCTTTTGCTTCGATTAAAATTGCGTGTGGCTTCCACTTTGCAGCCAGTGATAGAACTTGCTCTTTAAGTTTTGGATACTCAAGTTTTGCACGATATACATCGAGCAAATAGAATTTATTATCTATTTTTGTCCAGGTAGTGCAGACGCTAAAGTCGCTTACGCTACTTGTTGAAATTGCGGTATCCCAACTTTGTGTTACATGCAAGAGGCTATCAGGAAAATTTTTATAGCGCTTCAGCCACTCTCGTTTAAGTATACCACTTGAAAGTGATAGAGGATTTTGTTGGTATTGAGCAACAAAACCATAACTTCCAAGTTCAGCTTTTATCATCTCAATTTCTTCTTTTCCTTCATTAAGGGAATATAGCAACTGACCTTCTTCTCTTGAGTATAATACCCTTTCAGGTACAGCGCGTGACGCTGGTTTTACGGTTGAATTTTCTGGATCCCAGTGTCTGGGCACTGGGATGACAGGAAGAGGAGACACTGGCCTTTTGATTGAATAAATAATCTCTTTATCTTCAGCTATTATTGGTAAACAGACATGATGCCATATGTTTTTTGGTTTAGAGAGAAGGTGACCAGTTAAATCTTCCAAGTGGAGCCTATGCATCACAAGAACGATTACTCCTTTTTTTCTGTCGTTGAGTCTGGTTACTAGAGCCTGATCAAACCAGTTTGCAGCACGCTTTCTAAATGTTTCGCTCAAAGCTTGCGCGGGACTTAGTGGATCGTCCACAATAATGAAATCACCACCTTCACCAGTTAATGTTCCTCCAACTGATGTTGCAATTCTACATCCTCTCTGCACTGTTTGAAATTTATATTTAGTGTTTTGATCTTTGCATAATTCTACTTCCGGAAATAGTTTTCTATACCAATCAGATTGCATTATGCACCTTGTATCGAGTGAGTGCTTTTCGCTAAGCAGTCGAGAGTAACTTGCAACTATTATTCTTGCAGTTGGCTGATTCCCGAGTATCCATGCGGGCCACGCAACACTTACGCATACAGACTTCATCGAGCGTGGAGGCATATTGAATATTATTCGTTTTACTTCACCAGCGCTTGCCGCTTCAAGCCTGTCTGCTATGACTTTTATATACTGATAATCGTTATACTCACACCCTGGTACTACCGTTTGAAAGCATAACTCAATGAATTTTAAAAAGTTTATATTGTTCATAAAAATGAAGATTTTATTGATTTTCTTTAAGATTTTATATATAACTAAATTAATGTAGTAAGAGTTAAAACATGAAAGAAGCAAGAGAGCAAACCAAGAGAGAATTTATAAGAACTCAAAACGGGATGAAAATCGAGACTATTATTCTTCCTAGTAAAAGTATAAATAATCAAAATGAAAAACATCTGATATATTTTATTGGTGGAAATAGAGCATTAAGTCCTAGCAAAGATTATTCCCAAAATTGGGATTGGGCTACAGAGCAAGGGATTACTGTACATCTCTTTAATTATCCTGGACTTGGTTTAAGTAGAAACAATTCATTGATACGTAGTAATAGAATTAAATCTGGTATAGCAGTTGTAACTAACTTATTGGAAAAAGGTATAAAACCAGATGATATCATATTATTCGGAGACTGCCTTGGTGGACATGTAGCTGCAGAGGTTCACAAAAATTTTAAGGATAAGGATATACATTTGAGATGTATCGTTAGCAATGCTGCTAGTTCACTTAAACGAGCGTCTCTTTATTACTTTGATTTTATGGCAAAGTTAAAAATTTTTCTTGCTCCGATAATCAAATTAGTACTAAAGGTTTTTGGTTGCCACTGGAAGACACATAAAATCGTAAATTCAATTACTCCTTATACAATATACTTTAATCGAGAGGGAGACAAGACGATTAAACAGCCAGCTCAGCTTGCGACAAAAATAGAAAGAATAGAGCAAAATGATAAGAGGAAAGATTGCCAAAAAAAAGAAGTATTTGAAGATTTTGAGGAATATGAAGAATTTTTCAAGCAGCATATAATATTAAGAAGGAATGATAAATGTATTGATCCTAAAAAAGCTGATAAAGATATACATAAATTGCCAATTACGTGCTTAAAATCTTCCAACAAAACTGATTACACTTTTCCTGAGCTGATTAGTTTATATATTCAAACGACAGATGAGTATTTTTCTAAACATGGCTCACTAAACAATGAAGAGAAGGTTAAAGCATTTAAAGAAAGCAAATTATATAAAGATTTTTCAAGCTGTAAAAATTCAAAGGGCTTTTTGCATAATCACATGAAGAAGCAAGAGCATCCTTCGATGTCATTTCAGCATGTGACAATAGAATCTGAGGAAAAAAGACCTTTCTTAACAAGTCAAAGAAGGCTAGGTAAAACTTGCTCTTAACTTGACGCGTATACTTTTTTTAACATTTGAGCCATCTGTATCTGTTCAGATGCATGCAAATATTGAAACCAGTGTTTCTTTTCTTGTCATCCGAGTACTGGGACCTACCGTCTTAAGCATCAAGATAAAAATTGTTGTTTTTTATCATGGCATTTAAACAAACGACGATTTTTCTCATCACAGCAACTAATGCAACCTTAGTGGCTTTACCAGAGTCAACCAAACGCTGGTAAAGTGCTTTCATTTTCCTATTATGACGAATAGCAACCACGGCAGACATGTATAATGCTTTTCGAGCATAAAATCTGCCACCTATGATTTGAGCTTTACTCACTTTCCTTCCGCTTTCATTGGTTTTTGGTGCAACTCCAATTAGACAAGCTATTTCCTTATTATCTAGCCTGCCAAGCTCAGGTACCTCTATGAGTAGGATACTTGCTATTTTTCGTCCAACACCTTTATAGCTAGTTAGCAGTTTGCTTTTTTCCTTCAAATCAGGGTCAGAGTTTATTATACCTTCTATATCCTGTCTAATTTGCTCTAATTGTTTTTTGGCAAATTCTACCTGTTTTTCTATATATTCCCTAGCTTTCCCTGTAACCTTATGTAAACGACACATATTTGCGTGAACATCGTCGTTTAGGTTGCGCTCAACTGCCCTTAATTCTTTTAGTTCTTCTTGCTTTTGTGAAACTATGCATTCTACTACCTCATCATTTTTCGTGATAAATTCGGCATACTTTTCTAGCAATTTTGCATCTAATTTGTCTGTTTTTGCAAAGTGGTTGCAGGCTTTTGCGAACGCATATACCCGGTTTGGGTGAGCTCTATGAACAGCTATGTTATGTTCTCGCAACAATTTTATGACAAGTTTTTCGTAACCGCCTGTTGATTCTACTGCACATAACTTAACAAATATATTGTTAGTCATTCTTGATCTTATAAACTCAGATATAGCCCTTTCTGCATTCTCTATACGCTGATGTTTATTGTCGATTGAGATATCAAGTGTTTTTTTTGAAACATCAATACCCATAAAAACTATTCTAGCCATTTTTATACCTATAAATATAATCAAATAATAACGTAAATGCTGTACAGGGTTGTAATTCGATCTTTTAGATCCTTCTACCGTTCGTACTACATTATTTTAAGCTAGGAGTGTACTAAGGTCCCTACGATTTTTACCAATCAACCCAGTTGACAGTATCACTCCTTGCTTGTCATAGTCTTGCGACTTTGATTTAATATACAACCCAATCATTTTGAACATTTTTATTTTGTTCTGGAGTAATAATTGTAGTAATCTTGTTTTTTTCTCCATACCGATCAGCTTCAATACCAACTTTTGCAGTAAACTCTAACCCGTTAAAATCAGCTATAGAGTTGATTTTTCTAGCAGTAACTGCTTTCTCTGAAGTATCATGTGCATGAATATTTCGTGCTGACTCCAAAATGCTTCTAAGCATAGAACGTCCAGATTCTCCCCAAGTATCTTCTCCTTCAACGCTTGCTTTGCCACTTTTAATACCAATTACTTGAAAAATCTTACGTTTTGTATATAGACCTTCAGTGACAGTAAATTCAGCGTTTAAATAGATGCTGCCAGTAGTGTAGCTTTTAGTGAACCAATTTTCATAACCTCCAGGTTTAATGGCCATTTTGACTTTTACCGCTGTACCTTTTGGTATTAAATTACTTTGTGATTTTGCCGTATTAAAATCAGTTAAAAAATCTGATAGCATATTGTCCTCCTATAAATTAATTGCAAAACGAAAAAAAGAATCAACTCCATTGGTCTACAAGTTTCCAACGACCATTTATCTTATCGACAAGCTTGCTTGCCACACGTTCACCATTACGCAGTTCAAATACTATCTGACGTACAGTACTTTCTTCATCATGAGCAAACATCACCATACCAGTACTATAAAATCCCCTCAAAGAACCAGCTCCGCTCAAACCCTGAAATGGATCTTCTTCCAGCATTTTTTTCGATAATTTTTTTGTATGATGAGTGAGTACAATACAAGCATCTGGATTGACAGCACTGCGTAGCTTTTCAAGAGTCTTTTGCAAAAAGAACAACATAGCACTATTATCATTTTCATTGCCATATTCACTGCTAAAGATGTTACGCAATGGATCTATGGCCAAAACATCAGGTTTAAAGCGTTCATTCACAATTTCCTTGATCTCACTTATTTCATCATGATTAAATGATAAGTGCACCTTTGGCGTAATGATTAAGTTGTTAGCAGCTACATTCAAAAGTTCATTATCAAGTTGAAGTTGTTGCAACCGTTCTTTCATGTAGTCATATTCGATTTCAGTTTGCAGGTAGAAAATTTTCATAGGCTTACTTGGAGTCATACCTAAAAATGAAGCTCCAGCAGCCATGTGGACGAGCCAAGAGATCAAAAAGTCGCTTTTGCCAATTTTAGGTGGGCCACCCAGTACCAATAGACCTCTTTTTGTTAAAATTCTTGGTGAGATTATATCTTCTGGTATTGGCGATTGATCACTTAAATATTCCTTTACGCTATAAAAAGGGATTTTTTGACCGATGTTGAAAAAGCTTTGTTGTTTGGTAGAAGTCATAGTTTTAAATCCTCCTGATTAAGTTTTATCGCTATGACTCCCCCACCAGAACCGTGTTCCCGCACACGGCTCCACAATGTAGTATTCACAGCATTTCCTATTTTGTATATAATGAGTAGCATATTCTTGGTTTTGGTAATGGATTAACTTGTAGATAATGTATAAATTGCTTTGAATTCACACTCTTCTTCTGACTACGTCGGTTTATCCATTTATATGCTAGCTTGATTATCCGCCAGAAGAATTTATTCAACCAACGATAATTTCCGCTAACTCCGAAGTAGTTATAGTGCCCTGTTAGTTTTGCTTTAAGTACTGGCCACCAGTCTCTAAGGTGAACCTTGTTTCGGATCTTTTTCACCCATTCTTTGGTTTCTTTTAGTTTTCTAGATAGACTTACTTTCGAGGTTTTATGACCTATCATTACTCTACCTTTACGACTTCTTGTACCATAATGGGTGAATCCTAGAAAGTTGAAACTTTCCGTTTTTCGTTTCTCCCTTGTTGCCACTCCTTTTTGCCAAACTTTACTATTCTTGTTTTGTCTTCAGATATTTCCAGTCCAAATTTTCCTAGCCTTTGTTTCAGTGACTCTAAGAGTTCTCTAGCATCTTTTTCTCTTTCGCAGCAAAACAGGTGATCGTCTGCATACCTAACTAGCTCCATATAACCTTTAGATCTTAGCTTGAATTTCTTTTCAAACCACAAATCCAGCACATAATGCAAGTATATGTTAGCTAGTATAGGACTTATTATTCCCCCCTGAGGTGTGCCTAGTTCAGTTGCTTCGTAATGTCCTGACTCAACTATTCCTGCCTTAAGAAATCGCTTGATCAACCACAATAAGTTTGGGTCTGTTATCCGTTCTCTCAAGCATCTCATTAGCCATTTGTGCTGGACATTATCAAAGAATTTCTTGATATCAACTTCTACTACATAGTTAGTTGGTCTGTACATAACTGCTTTATTTAGTGCATTTACCGCTTGATGACAGCTTCTACCAGGACGAAAACCATATGAGTTATCCAGAAAGTTAGCTTCATAAATATTTTCTAATATCTTCTTCAGCATTATCTGGACTAACTTATCTTCTGTTGATGGTACCCCAAGTCCGCGTTTTTCTTTGCTTACAGCTTTTGGTATATATACTCTTTTCACTGGTTGCGGTTGATATTGCTTTCTCTTCATACTATCCACCAGAGTGCTAAGCTTCTCTTCAAGATTTTCTCCATAAGCTTCTACTGTCACCTGGTCTATACCACATGCCTTTTTAGCTCTTTATAACATTCAGCAAGATTCTCTGCGTTTATCAGATGAATTAACGATGTAAATTTCAATCGTTTATCTTGCCTGGCTCTTACTGTTATCTGATTTAGTTTTCTTTGCACGTTATTCCAACCTCCGTTGTATTGGCATAGCAATCCCTAAACCAGTCACTATATTGCTCCCTTGTATGTGGCTTTCCCACACTCTGAGTACTATCAGTCAGTCCGACTTCCTTTGCATCTTCCGTTAGTCCTCGCCTTTGTTGACTTGTTCCAACGTACCTTAATAGGAATACAAAGGATCTCTCCCAAGTTTACGTAAACTCCATCTCAACACGTGATACGGCCTCAGATCCCGATAGAGTGAGTGATAACTTGCCTTA
>NZ_QPIP01000022.1 GCF_003344345.1 Wolbachia endosymbiont of Cylisticus convexus
TTTAAAAAAATTACTTCTACTTTTGCTTTCTGTAATTCTTCAAGTAAAACCATCTGATATGCATATTTACGCGATAAACGATCAGGAGAATGAATATAGATTATGTCAATTTTACCTTCTGCTACTTTATTACGTAATTTTTCTAAGGCAGGACGAACTAAATTAGATCCACTATAGCCATTATCAACGAATTTATGTTCATCTAGCAATTCATGCCCATCTGCTTTAATTTTATTTTCTAAAGCTGAAAGTTGACTTGCAATCGTATTCTCTTGTACTTGTTTTTCTGAAGAAACTCTTGCATATAAGCTTACTGTTAACATTTGATCCTCCTTGAAGTTCTTTTTTATTTGCATTTACTGAATACTTTAGCACTGGCATTAATTTTGTGTAGGCGTCTAATAAATATACCTCTGCCAACCTATCAGGTTCATAACTAACTCGTATGGCAAATCTTTCTTTACTGTTCATAACATTCCATTTAAATAATATGCTCATTATTAATCCACTACATTAAAGCTGATAATTAGTTCGTCATTAGCGTCATAAATAAATGGAGCTCTTACTTTTGGACATAAAAGTTTTCTGGAAATACTTTTTTCAAGTTTTAAATTGTTGGCAACATTGTCGTAGGTGTATTTTCAAATCTCTTGGATTTTATTTGCCTAAAAATTCATCATAATTACCCAATCACTTCAAATTTTTTTGTCTAATCTTAACTCCTCTTTCCTTGACTTAATGGCAGTGAGGGCTTCTTTTGCCTTTTTTTTACTTGGTAAATTTCTTAATACTTATAGCTAAATCAATTTAAAAGCACTTAAAAAATGTCAAACCTTGTACAAAATAATAAAATTTCTAGCTTTTTTGTTGTGTAGAGTTTATCATTTTTATTTAACTTTAGTGAGATTATGTCGGACCTTGCAAGAAGGATGTCTCTAATAAAACCATCACCTACAATCGCTGTGACCGATAAGGCAAATAGATTAAAAAGCGAAGGAAAGAAAATTTGCGTTTTAGCTGCAGGAGAGCCGGATTTTGACACTCCAGACCATGTAAAAAAGGTAGCTATTCAATCGATAAATGAAGGTAAAACTAAATATACTGCTGTTGATGGAACGCGTGAGCTTAAAAACGCAATAATCAATAAGTTAAAAAGAGATAACAATCTAGAATATACACTGAACCAAATCTGTGTCGGCGCTGGCGCTAAGCAGGTGCTATTCAACTTGTTTATGGCAACAATTAACTCTGGTGATGAAGCTATAATTCCAGCTCCTTATTGGGTTTCATATGTTGATATGGTAAGCCTTTTTGGTGGTCTGCCAATTGTTGTAGAGTGCAAGCAAAACTTTAAGTTGACACCAGAATTACTGAAGAGCAAGATAACTAAGAAAACTAAATGGTTAATTCTTAATTCACCGAACAATCCAGCAGGAATTGTCTATACATGTGATGAATTGAAAATCATAGCCCAAGTATTGCTTGAATATCCACATGTAAATATTGTTACAGATGATATTTATGAGCACATAGTATACGATGAAAAGTTTTTTACCATTGCTCAGGTTGAACCAAAGCTTTATGATAGGGTTTTTGTGGTCAATGGAGTATCAAAAGCCTATGCAATGACAGGATGGAGAATAGGGTATATTGCAGGTAGGAGTGATGTGATAAATGCTATCTCTACACTACAGTCTCAAAGCACTTCTAACCCAAACTCGATAGCACAAGCAGCAGCAGTTGAAGCATTAAACGGTGATCATAGTTTTTTGAAAGAAAGAACAAAAATTTTTAAGGATCGTAGAGATTTTGTGGTAAAAAAGCTAAATTCTGCTCCAGGATTGTCAGCATCTATTCCACAAGGTGCATTCTATTTGTTTGTTTCATGTGAAGGTTTATTGAGTAAGAGCACAAAAAGTGGTAAAGTAATAAGTAATGATCTTGATTTTGCTGAATATTTGTTGGAAGACCATTTAGTTGCTGTTGTTCCAGGGATTGCATTTGGTCTAGAAAATTTTATCAGAATTTCTTATGCAACCTCTCAGGAACAATTAGAAATTGGATGTAATAGCATTACTAAAGCATGTGAAATGCTAAGTTAACTTTTTAATATTCTTATGTATAATATATCAGTGAGATAGAGTTAATTTATGGCGTGGGTGTATTTACTATTAGCTGGTTTGGTTGAGATAATATGGACCACAGCACTAAAATATAGCAATGGCTTTACTCGTATTATACCTGTAGTAATTATTTTAGTTAGCGGTTCTGTGAGTCTTTACTGGCTGTCATTAGCAATGAAGTCTATTCCTCTTGGTACATCTTATGCAGTTTGGACTGGTATAGGCTCTATAGGTGCAGCAATAATAGGAATAATGTTTTTTAATGACCCAGTAAGTTTTGGACGCTTGCTTTCTCTTGCTTTGGTAATACTGGGTATTGTGGGCTTGAAGGTGTTTACTAAATAAAAGTTAGGTATATGAATAAGCTGTCTACAAAGTTGTCTATTTTACCATCTCAGGACTTTCTACTAGAGTTGCCTTGGATTTTTCGGTTCTCGAAGAGGGCATTCCTATTGATTTGGCAAGTACCTTTCTAATGTTCAATATTTCATTTTTCTCATTTTGTTGAATTAAGTTAATATCGTTTATTTTATTCACTAAACCTTTTCCTTCCTTTAAAATTTTTAAATCGCTTTCGTTGATGTGATGTTCATTGTTAAATTCTGCAACGCTCTCTTTCTTCTTTGGATGAATATTTAGAAATTCTAACACCTGGTGTTTAGCAACAGCTTGAATAAATTTCTTATCGTGAAATCTTGAATCGTTATGTAGTTCTTCTAGGCTTTTATCATATTGTTTTGCTTCGTTTACAGTAAGTTTTATTATTTCTTCTACGCTGCTTAAAAGTTCTCTGTACAGCTTGTCGTATCTATTGCCTGTGTGTGCTGCAAATGTTTGCTCAATGTATTTTGTTATGTAGTTTTCTAGTGTGTTGTCTGCTGTGTTTATGTTCATTCACTCACCTTGCTTTTATATTATATTTTACACACGAGAAAGTTAATATTTAGTTAACCGCAGCGTTTCTAATATTGAATTTCATTGAAAATTATATTATTTAAGGTATAATCGCTGTTACGAAGAAATAAAAGTATAAATAAAATGGACTTTGTAACAAAAATAAAACTTAAGGTAAAGATGAATAAAGGTAAAATCATAAACATCCTTATCATTTGTGGTGTAATTTTTTTCATATACCTTATTCATGAACCAGTGATGGATATGGTGGAAAAAGTTATAAATAAGATAAAAAGTCTCTTTTAAAAAATATCCTCAGATTAGAGTAGATATTTAAAAGAGAGTTGCTTCTTGCTGATAAAACACCTATAATTCCAGCTTTGAGGTAAGACTAGCATTGCAGAGAAATTTTTTCATATGGTTGCTAGCATCGCTGTTCTATACATACCAATACATATTGCGTGTAATTCCAAATGTTGTAGTTCCTGAGTTGATGGTAAGGTTTAATATAGGAACAACAGAGATAGGACAATTTTGTGGACTATACTATATAGGTTATGTGTTAGCACATATTCCTGTGGGTATTTTGTTGGATAGGTTTGGTTCTAAAGTTGTTGTACCAATTTGCATAGCATTAACATCTTTAGGTGCTTTGCCTTTGGTCGTTTCTAGCAATTGGAGTTGTTCTGTTGTTGGAAGAATAATTACTGGTATTGGATCCTCTGCTTCAGTACTTGGACTTTTTAAAGTGATAAGTATCTATTATTGCAGAGAAAAGTTTGCCGTAATGTTTAGTATATCAGCTATTATTGGCATTTCGGGTGGTATATTTGCCACTAAACCATTACATATCTTATTTGATAAATTTGGATGGGATTATGTACTTATTGCATTTATAACACTTGGACTATTGCTTGCTTTAACTACTTTTATATCTATACCTAAAGCTGATACTTCAGATAGAGTAGATATTAAAAATTTAAGCAAGATTATATTCAATAAGAATGTTTTATTGGTAAGTTTGTTTGGTGGTTTTATGATTGGGCCATTAGAAGGCTTTGCAGATGCGTGGTCCACAACATTCTTGTATGAGATGTATGCTATAGATAGACACGTTGCATATAGCATTTCAAAATGGATACTAATAGGCTTTAGTCTTGGAGTTTTGTTACTTCCTCATGTATTAGCAAAGTACCCAGGTAGGCACTATGAAATAATAATTTTTTGTGCTATGGCTATGATAATTATGTTCTTATTGCTTTTTATGTGCGATATTAATCCACTGTTAGCATGTATATTGCTGTTCATTATCGGCTTTGCTTGTGCGTATCAAGTTGCTTTGACCGATAAAGTTGTGTCTTGTGTAAAAAATGATTCAGTAGCAAGTGCAGGATCCATAAGTAATGCTATAGTTATGAGTTTTGGTTATTTTTTTCATACCGTTATTGCAGGCATAATGAATTTTTATTGGGATGGTAAAATGGTTGATGAAATTCCATTTTATGGAGCTAATGTAATGATTAAATCTATGTCAATAATACCTGTATGCTTATTGATAGGAATGATAGGTTTTTTGTTGCTTAAAATTATAAGCTGCAAGAAGAGCTTGCCAAATTTAAAAAATTGATGTACTAAATCTGTTTCATGGGTAGGTTTTTGATGGTTTTCATAACTAAGGTGCCTGTAATCCGAAGCTTGAGGTAAAATTAGCATTGCAGAGAAACTTTTTCATATGGTTGCTAGCATCGCTATTTTATGCATATCAGTATATATTGCGCGTAATTCCAAATATAATCGCGCCTGAATTAATAACAAAGTTTAACATAAGTATTGCAGATGTTGGTCAATTTGGTGGGCTGTATTATATAGGCTATACGCTTGCTCATATACCTGTTGGTCTTGCGCTTGATAGATTTGGGCCAAAGTTTGTTTTGCCTGCATGTATTGTCTTAACGTTTGCTGGGACGTTGCCGCTGATATGCTTTGATCAGTGGTATTACTCAATACTTGGTAGAATGATTGTTGGAATTGGATCATCTGCTTCAGCAATTGGGCTCTTCAAAGTTGCAAGCATGTATTTTTCACAAGAAAAATCAGCAAGGATGGCTAGCTTATCCATAATAATAGGGTTACTGGGAGCAATTTATGGTGGATTACCTCTAGATTTCTTGCTCAATAAATTTGGTTGGAACTATGTTATATACACTTTCTCAGCGTTTGGTTGCTTGCTTGCCCTACTTTTATTCTTAATAACGCCAAATAGTAACATAGAGGAGAGTAGAAATGATAATATACTTCAAGATTTAAAAACTGTACTTTTCAATAAACATATCATTCTAATCAGCTTTTTTGGTGGCTTAATGGTTGGACCACTAGAAGGTTTTGCTGATGGTTGGGCAAAGGCGTTCTTATGTGAAGCATATCAAATGACCGGAGATCTGGCATCTTCGCTTTCCTCTCTTATGTTTATAGGAATGGGAGCGGGATCATTCTTTTTAGCTTATTTACTGGAGAAGTATCCAAACAAACATTACGAGGTGATTATTGCGTGTTCTTTTGCAATGATCGCTAGCTTCCTCTTGCTTTTTACACAAGTTGGCGGTTTATATATTGCACTACCTACACTTCTTGTTATCGGCTTTGCATCTGGGTATCAGGTAATTACTATTTACAAGGCAATAAGTTATGTAAATAATAACTTGGTAGGCTTAGCTACGGCTATATCAAATATGATAGTTATGGTTTTTGGCTATTTTTTTCATACTGGAATTGCAAAGATAGTAGACTTGTGTTGGGATGGGATGGTAATACAAGGAAATCCTGTGTATGGTACTGAGTTGCTAGTAAAAGCAATATCAATTATTCCTGTATGCCTGCTTTTGGCTGTTTTTGGATTTATGTGGTTAAGGAAAAGGGCTTATGACAAGTGTTTCAGAAAGGATTTATGACTCTGAAAGTAGTCTAAAGTCTTTTGATAATGAAATTTATCAATCTATAGAAAAAGAGCTGCAACGCCAAAAATCGCAGTTGCAACTGATTGCATCGGAAAACTTTGCAAGTAAAGCAGTAATGGAAGCGCAGGGTTCTTTTCTGACTAATAAATACGCGGAAGGTTATCCTGGTAAAAGATATTACTGTGGCTGTGAATATGTGGATGAAGTTGAAAATCTGGCTATAGAGAGGCTTTGTAAGCTGTTTGGTGTTAAATTTGCAAATGTTCAACCTCACTCTGGTTCTCAGGCAAATCAAGCAGTGTTTGCTTCACTGCTTGCTCCAGGTGATACAATACTTGGATTGTCACTGAACTGCGGTGGACATTTAACTCACGGTGCAGCACCAAACCTTTCTGGTAAGTGGTTTAAGTCGATTCAGTATACAGTTAATAGAGATACTTATCTACTCGATATGGACGAGGTAGAAAAGCTAGCGCTGGAGCATAAACCGAAGCTAATCATTGCTGGTGCTTCTGCTTATCCAAGAAAGATAGATTTCAAGCGCTTTCGCGAAATTGCGAATAAAGTTGGTGCGTACTTGCTTGCAGATATTGCCCATTATGCGGGACTTATTGCGGCTGACGAATATCCATCTCCTGCTGAACATGCGCATGTTATGACTTCTACAACTCATAAAACTCTACGAGGTCCTCGTGGCGGAGTGGTAATGACAAATGATGAAGCATTACATAAAAAAATTCGGTCTGCAGTTTTTCCAGGATTGCAAGGTGGACCGCTTATGCATGTGATAGCTGCAAAAGCTGTTGCATTTAAGGAAGCATTAGCGCCAGAGTTTAAAACTTATAGTAAGAAAGTTGTGGAGAATGCAAAAGTGCTAGCTCAAGCGCTGCAAGGGCATAGTCTCGACATTATAACTGGTGGCACTGACTCTCATATAGTGCTAGTTGACTTAAGATCACGAAAATTGACCGGAAAAGACGTTGTGGATAGCCTTGAAAGGGCTGGCATTACCTGCAATAAAAACTCCGTACCATTTGACACAGAGAAACCAACTATTACTTCAGGGCTACGTTTTGGTACCGCTGCTGAGACAACGCGCGGACTTGAGGCAGAAGATTTTAGAGAAATAGCTGATCTAATAAATGAAGTAATTCAGGGATTAATTGATGGAAATAGCACTGATATTGAAAGAGCAGTAAAAAATAAAGTTGAAAGGGTTTGTAGTAATTTTCCTATTTATTAATTTATTTGGCATTCAAATTTCCTTCCTTTACTTTGGATTAAACTATTGTATAGTGATTTTATAGCTCCTTAATTTTATGATAAATGTACCTAGCATAGAGAGTTGTGATTTTCACAATAAAAATGTTCTGCTCAGGGTTGACTTCAATGTTCCTATAAAAGATGAAAGAATTCGTGATTCTACTCGTATTTTAAGGGCGCTACCTACCATTCAGTATTTGGCAAATGCGGGTGCAAAAGTTATTATTATCTCACATTTTGGGCGTCCAAAAGCCAAAGACAGTAACTTATCGCTAAAAAACGTAGTTGAAACTTTATCGCAGCTGCTAAGCAAAGAAGTGGAATTTGTTGATGATTGTATTGGTGAGAGAGTACAAAGAGCAATAAATGCGATGGGTAGAGGAGGTATAATATTACTAGAGAATCTGAGGTTTTATAAAGAAGAAGAGCAGAATGACTCAAATTTTGCTAAACAATTAGCATCTCTAGCAGATATATATGTAAATGATGCATTTTCTTGCTCTCACAGAGCTCACGCTTCTATTTCACGCATTACAGGATTTTTACCTTCTTATACAGGATTTTGCTTGCAAGATGAGCTGAAATATCTTGAGCAAGCCATATCATTTGACGCTAAACCTATTACTGCGATAGTCGGTGGAGCTAAAATATCAACTAAAATAAAAATGCTTATAAAGCTAGCAGAAAAGGTTGATTACCTTATTCTGGGGGGGGCAATTGCTAATAATTTTTTGTTATTTAATAAAGTGAATATAGGCAAATCTTTTTTTCAAAATGGCGTTGATGACCTTTTGCATGATATTGTTGAAACAGCAAGTGAAAACAATTGTAAAATAGTTGTGCCTGAGGACGTTCTAGTTGCAGTAAACTCTGATTATAGCACTAGCATTTTAAGAAAAACCGAATCCGTTTTGGATGATGATATAATTTTAGATATAGGACCTCAAACTTTAAGCACAATAAGCAGTATAATAACAAGCAGTAAAACTCTACTGTGGAATGGACCTATTGGTGTTTTTGAACATTCGGCTTTTGCAAATGGTACAGTAGAGGTGATGAGAGTAGTAAGTAATTTGACACATAAAGGAAAATTAACCAGCATAATAGGAGGAGGGGATAGCCTATCTGCAATAAATGCAGCAGGTCTCACTGATAAAGATTTTACATATATTTCAACTGGTGGAGGAGCATTTTTAAGTTGGCTAAATGGTGATAAGATGCCAGGACTGCGATCGACTGACCTTACCCAGAAAAAGTAGAGAGGAAGTTAAGGCATTTTTATTATGAAAATGATGAATCAAATTTCTCAGGAATGCAATGTAGAATATCTACGCTGTTTGTTATAAAAAATTTCTATGTACTCAAATATAGCAGTTCTAGTTTGCTGAGCAGAGTGTTGCGAAGTATCATCAATAAGAAGCTCCCGTTTGAGTGAGCTTTTCAACAACAGAGTTGTCATAACAACAGCCTGTATGCTGGAAATGATGTTTTTTGTGTTCAGCAAAAACTGATAATTTTTAGAGGTAAACCTTGATCACTATGAAATAGCAGATCTTTGGCGGGTTTGCGCTTATCAACAGCCATCAATAAAGCATCTATAACTAATCGCTTAGCTACTCATTGACCAGTCAACTAGATCAATTATTGCTGCCAAATATAGCCAGCCATCCTTAGTTTTTATGTATGTAAACCCATACTTTATTTGGCTGACTAGTAGTGGTCCAATATATTGGGAGTTATAACCCTATTGTCGGTCTGCTGTTTTTTGCTTTTGAATCTTCGCCTCAGTCTAGCTTGTTTTTTGCATGATATCCTGCACTGTTTTGATGTTGCAATTTTTACCTAAAGCCTTTAGTTCAGTTTAGGTGCCCCATATCTACAATTAGATGCTTGGTATATTTTTTGAATATCTGCTAGAAGCTGCTCCCTTGTTGCTGCTTTTCTTCTTACTAGTCCATAGTAGCTGCTAGCAAATACTTTCAAAATCCTGCATAACTCCTGTACTTTATAGTAGTTTCTATGCTTTTTGATAAATAAATCTTTGTAACTTGCAAAATATCCCAGGGCTTTTTTTGAAATGTCTCTTTCTCTAGTAACTCTTGTTAGTTCTTTCTTTAATTCAAACTTTTCTTTATCACATGGTGCCAACTTTCCCTTACCAGGAAATGCTTCTTCTATTGATCCTTTTTCGTTATATTTTCAGTCACTTAGTGTACTGTTATCTATTCCTAAATCTTTAGCTACTTTGTTTGCCCCGTTTCCTTTACCAACTTTATTGCCTCTAATTTAAATTCCACTGTGTACTTTTTTCTGTATAATAAGCCCTCATAATCATGTTTTATTTTACCTCAAAAATGGCTTGACTTCCTCTCTACTTTTTCTGGGTAAGGTCAAACCAGCATCAGCTAAAACTTGATAACATCGACTCTTTAAAAATCCTAAAGTCATGTCGTTTACCGTTAGCAAAGGAAGTACATACAATTTTCCTGTTAAAAACATTTGCTCCCTTTCCAACCTCAGCTTGCCAAAAGAGCATTTTGCTATTTTTCGGTATTGACTTAGCACTCACACTACAGAAAACTATAGAATACAAAATAGCTGTAATTAGAAGAAAAATTTTCACTTATATAATTTTACTATAATGGTAAGTAACCTAACAGACAAGATCCCGTTTGTAAAGATGCACGGTACTGGTAATAGTTTTGTTATCATAGACTCACGTTCAGCAAATAATTTAGACTGGAATTATAGACGAATTGCTGATCAAAGCGGTTGTGATCAAGTAATAATTATAACAATGTCTAATTCTGCAGACTGCTTTATGCATATCTATAATGCTGATGGCAGTCGAGCTGAAATGTGCGGAAACGCAGCACGTTGTGTTGGATATTTGATAATGTCAGAAAAAGGTACTGAATATATCACTATTGAGCTGGTAAACAATCGTATCTTAGAATGTTTTAAAATGAGTGATAAATCAATAAAGGTCAATATGGGTAAACCACTGCTTAAATGGCATGAAATTCCTCTTTCTTGTGAATGCGATCCCTTTTATCTACCTATAGAGCTTGAAATGCTGAAAGAGCCAGTTGCAGTAAATATTGGTAACCCTCATATAGTTTTTTTTGTTGATAACATAAGCGAAATACCATTGCGAAATTTAGGACCAAAGCTAGAAAATCACAAATTATTTCCTCAGAAAACAAATGTTAGTATTGCACAAATAGAAAAATCTGGAGAAATAAACTTAAGAGTTTGGGAAAGAGGAACAGGTATTACTGCTTCATGTGGTAGCGCAGCTTGTGCAGCATTTGTTGCATCTGTACTTCGTAAGTGTTTGGCTACTAAACAAACTTCAGTAAATTTACCAGGAGGTCAGTTACTGATTGAGTGGTCAGGAAATGTATTGATGACTGGCGATGTAGGGTTTATGACCTAGGCGGTATCTGTTCAGATGCGTGGCAAATATTGAAACCAGCGCTCCCTTTCTTGTCATCCCAGTGTCAAGCACTGGGATGGCTTTGTTGCATAGCACTTCATGTGGTGGTGGTTTACGACAAATTCATGTAACCATTTCAAATTTAGCTATGCCAATATCAGTAAATTTATTGAGCAAGTAGCATTTTATTAGCAATTCTTTTTCTCGATTTATCTCATTCTAAAACTAAACTCAAATATTTGCTTGAGAAAAATCCTTCAATATATGACCTTTTCCCATAAGTTGCTTCCTTTTTCCACTCTTTCACACCTTCTTTACCACATAATCTAATGGCGGCATTTCTCTCAGCCATATAATCCAATTTTGTATGTTCTGCTGCACAATTTTTCGGTAGAACTTTTGTCTTTATATCATATATAATTTATAAAGCTTGTGCCTATCGTATGCTCTGTCTGCATATAATGCTTTTATAGCGTGCTGAAATCTTCGAGCAAGTCGCAAGCACCGTAATGGTCGACCATTGCTATATTTTGCAGCAATAGCTTTTTTGCTATTTATACTTAACATTACATGTAGCTTTCCTACCTGTTTATAACTGCGATACTTTCTACCTTCACTATTTTCCTTACTGTGACCAGGGGTGTTATTATAAATTTGTGCTGTCTATGGCAATTGCAATATCTTCCATATTGTTTTTATCAACTCTGCAATCATTGATCTTAATATTGAGTTTTTTAAACCTTCTTGAAGCCTGCGAATAGCTATTTCCTACTTGCTGCAAATATCCTTTTATAAACTCCACCGTTTGTCTTAAGCCAATTCTAAAGAGACTAGCGACTATATGCACTAAAATCACAACTTTATCACTATAAATATAATTGCCACCTCGCATTTCGGGGCTATTTTCGTACCAATTTTCTATTAATAAAATGAAAAATATTTCCTCTTTCTTGGAGAAATTTGTTATATTCATAGCAGTTACTGATCTTCATTTTAGTTGGCATATTTTTCTTTCGTAGGTTAAATGCTTGTTTTATAGTGAATTTTGTCAGTAACTGCCAGTTCTTTTTATCTGAGCTATGCAACAAAGCCCACTGAGATCCAGAAGTTTTATTAAGTTGATAAGCACAAAAGTAGCCGTTTTATGTTAAAACACAACGTTTTGATAATTATGTAAAACCAGTGTCAAGCACTGGAATGACACCATTTATTTCTATGTTTTTGTCTATCTTATTTTGCCACCTTGCTGAACGGATACCCTAAGCGAGACACTGACTCATTACTTCTAACACCTTTTTACCAATTACTGCAGGGGTTTCTGCAATTGCAATTCCAGCACTCCGCATAGCTTCTAATTTTGCACCGGCACTTCCTCCACTAGAAGAGATAATAGCCCCAGCGTGCCCCATACGTCTTCCTGGAGGTGCTGTTTGGCCTGCTACAAATCCAATAATTGGTTTTTTAGTTTTTTCCGCCTTTATAAAATGTGATACATCCTCTTCTTCATTCCCACCTATTTCACCAATAACTACAATACCATGAGTATCATCATCTTTTAAAAACAACTCCATACAATCAACAAACGTCATACCATGAACAGGATCCCCTCCAATTCCTATACATGTTGATTGACCAAGACCAACAGCAGTTGTTTGTGCTACCGCTTCATAAGTTAAAGTTCCAGAGCGAGACATAATTCCTATATGTCCACGTTTATGAATATGTCCTGGCATAATTCCTATTTTGCATTCTTCGGGTGTAATAATTCCTGGACAGTTTGGCCCAATCAATCGACTTTTTGAACGAATAAGTGCATGCTTAACTTTCACCATGTCAAGTATAGGAATACCCTCTGTAATACAAACTATTAGCTCTATCTCTGCATCTATTGCTTCAAGTATTGCATCAGCTGCAAATTTAGCAGGTACATATATAACCGTGGCATTCACGTCAGTTTTTTCTTTAGCTTCTGCTACAGTATTAAAAACTGGTAAATTAAGGTGAGTGCTACCACCCTTACCAGGAGTTACACCACCAACCATTTTTGTTCCGTAGCTAATTGCTTGCTCTGAATGAAATGTACCTTGCGCACCAGTAAAACCCTGACATATTAACCTTGTATCTTTGTTTACTAAAACAGACATGCTCTACTTCACCTCTTGTACTATTTTCTGTGCAGCCTCGTCAAGTTCGTCTGCAGCAATAATATTTAGCCCTGACTCTTCTAAAATTCTTTTTCCTTCTTTGAAATTAGTGCCTGACAATCTAACCACTAAAGGAACCTTAATACCTATTTCTTTTGCGGCTTCAACAACCCCATTTGCAATGATATCACAACGCATTATACCACCGAATATGTTAACTAAAATTCCTTTTACATTACTGTCAGAGAGTATAATCTTAAATGCTTCGGTAACAGTCTCTTTACTTGCTCCACCACCAACATCCAAAAAGTTAGCAGGCTCTGCTCCGTAGTACTTTATTATATCCATTGTTGCCATAGCAAGACCTGCACCGTTCACCATACAGCCAATATTGCCATCCATTTTTATATAATTGAGCCCATGCCTTGAAGCCTCTATTTCTTCCTTTATTTCTTCATCATAATCACGGAGCTGCACAATTTCCGGATGACGATATAAAGCGTTGTCATCAAAATTAACTTTAGCATCAAGCGCAACAAAACCCCCAGAATTTGTTTCAACTAGTGGATTAATTTCTATTTGGCTCGCATCGGTTGTAATAAACGCATCATATATATTTTTTGCAATATTTGTTATCTTTCCTATTTGTTCTGAACTCAGATTAAAACTATTGCCAAGTTTACTGTTATCAAAACTTGTAAAACCAGTAGCAGGATCAATATCAAATTTCACAATTTTTGTAGGAGAATTTTTTGCCACTTCTTCAATATCCATTCCACCTTCTGAGGAAAATATAAATACTGGCCTATTGAGCTTTGGATCAACTACGAGACTTAAATAATACTCTTTTTTAATGCTTGAACCTTCTTCAATGTATACTCTTTTTACCTGCTGTCCACTTGGCCCTGTTTGATGAGTAACTAAAGTCATGCCAAGCATATCCTTTACAAGCTGCTGAGCTTCTTCAGTTGACTTTGCTAGCTTTACTCCACCAGCTTTGCCCCTACCACCTGCATGAATCTGAGCCTTCACTACAAACACGTCAGATTTTAACTGGCTTATTTGAGTCTTCACTTCTTCTGCAGATATAGTAACAAAACCTTTTGGCACTGGAACATTAAATTTATGTAAAATTTCTTTTGCTTGATATTCGTGAATATTCATAAGATAACTAACTATTAACCTTAGTAAAAATTACCAACCATAACGTTGTCTTCTGCATTCTTGCTGATACCTCTTTTTTCTCGCTTCAGCTTTCTTTTTAACTCTTTTTTCTGATTTTTTTTCATGATATTTTTTTTTCATTTTCAACCCTCTTCCTTCCTTTTGAATTATTTTTCTCAATACTGGAAGAGCTCTGTCTACATCACCATAATGAACTGATACTTCAATCAAACTCTATACCTCCTTCGATAATCATTTCAAAATCTATTTATAAATTAGAAAATTAACATTGTCAATTATTTTATAAACTTGAGCGCTAAAATATAATATGCCATAATTTACATGATAAAAGGTGTCATTCTGGCATCAACCATTTGCTTAATGATAGAGATTGCTCTTATGTTACAGTGCTCTTATAATTCCTCTAATCTCGGGGCGGAGAGATTTGAACTCCCGACCCTTTGGTCCCAAACCAAATGCGCTACCAGGCTGCGCTACGCCCCGACTTCTTTACTCAGGGTATCAAAATTCAAGCAAAATGCAAGATTCATTTGTTTACTTTAGGAAAAATGTAGTATTACTAAGTCAAATTTCTCAAACTAAAGATCTTAGCCATATAAAAAATCTAGCTATACCAATTGGTGAAAGTTAATGCAGCAACTACAGCAGTGTCAACTCTCAAAATTCTTTTGCCTAGACTCAATTTCTGACAAAACTTATTGGCAAGATCAAGTTCATAAGATGAAAAACCACCTTCAGGACCAACAATAATAGCAACGTTTTTCTTGCCTTTTAGCACTTTATTAGGAGGTTGTCCTGCACCTGTTTCATCACATAAAACAAAATTTTTACTCTGAGAATCAGGTAATTCACAAAAATTAATGGGAAGCAAAATCTCTGGTATACTTATCCTACCAGATTGTTCCGCAGCTTCGATTGCCTGTAATTTTGCTCTACTTAGGTTAATGTTTTTTACTACTGTACGCTCTGTTGAAATAAATTGAATACAGGTTACTCCCATTTCAGTTGCCTGTCTTACTATGTTGCCTAAAGCACCGCTTTTCACCATAGCGCAATACAAGTACAAGTTTTCCTCGTATTGCTGTTGTTTAGTACATTCTTTGAGTGTAACTTTTGTCAATTTACGTGATACATTAACTACTTCCCCTAACCACTCTCCATCCTTTCCATTAAAAAGAGAGAGGTTATCATGCTTCTTAAGCCGCATTACATTGCAAATATAGTGACTTTGTTGTAAATTAAGTGCTAAACTCACATCTTGTGATAAAGCTTCTTCAACATAAAGCCTAATTTTTCTCATTCAAAACTTTAATTATTTGCATTCTGTTTGAGTGACTCTTACGGGATTTGAACCCGTGTTACCACCGTGAAAGGGTGGTGTCCTAACCACTAGACGAAAGAGTCGACTTGAATATAACTGAGTTATATCGATTATATATGTAAAGTCAATTCAATTATTTTGAATCGCATAGTTAGAGTGATACATCAGTGATTTTATATCGACAGCCTCCTATTACTCCATGTTCAATGCTCACTTAACCTATCTCAGATTTAGGAGATTTAGATCCTAATTCTAATTGCTGTTCAACTTTTGTATCGGAATCATAGCCAGAATCGTATCCAGAATCTCTACGCTCAAAATTTTGCCTTATTTCTTTTACGCTAAATCCAGCCTTGGTCTTGATTTGTTGACTCGCTGGCTTATTAGCACTTTGCCCATTTGGTTTTACTTGCAAATTATTCACTTTATCCTGCACTAGCCCGTAGTAAGTTCCAGAATTGGCCTTTATATCCTTTGCTTTCCTTTCTGCTCTTTTTTTGAATAAATCCACTTTAGCATAAATAGGTTCTTGCTGCTCTTTATGATTTAAGTTAGCGGATTTTTTTTGCTCTGAAAAATTATCTACATCCTCACAGATAGGTTCTTCTGATATACTAGAATAACCACTATCTTCCAATGATAAATTTTCATTAGATCTTTTATATGAATCATATATCTCAGCATAAATGGATTCCTCCGACACACTCAACTCTTCTAATGAGTTACTAACCTTAGAGTAAATTGGTTCTTTTGAAAGCAAAGCATCATTTTGTGGCTTATATTCGAAAGTTCTAGGGGGTTTTTTAGGTGGTATTACATTATTCCTCACTTCAGTATGTATGGTCGTTGGCTCATATTCAAAGGTTCTCGGAGATTTCTTAGGTGGTATCATGTTGCTAACTGAGTTAGTCTCAAATTTCAGCTTTGCTACTTCTTTAAACTCATTAAAGCCATCTGTTTCTTTAAAAATGTCCAATATTTTTTCCTTTTCTGCAGCATTTTGAGGCATTACACCATTTGCTACTAACTCACCAAGCATTAAACAACATTTTTCCTTATAGTCTTTGAAATACTCCTTACCAAAGATCGGCATAACCTCTTTCTCATGAGCAAGAGCTCTATCATATTTATAAATTACACTTCCTATGCTGTCGCTACCTATTGCGTTAACGTTTGCTCCAGCATCAGTAAGCAATTTCATTACATTACGATCAAGATTTGTTACTGCGTATTCTAAAGCCTGGGTTAAAGTTTGATCACCACTTACATTAAATGATGCCCTATCTCTAAAAGAATTAATTTTAGAAAAGAACTTCTCAAAGCTGTTTTTTATATTATGAAGACTTAAAGCTAGCTTTACATCTCTTAGGCTGCCACTTTTAGTAGATTTAATTAAAAATTTATCTATTATGTTCATGATTGTACCCCCTCTATATAAAAGTTCACCATTGTGGTACAATTTTAAACTATAATGATTTATTTTCTGCTAATAGCAGCTCTATACCCACTTAACAAGAGGTGGCATTGACATCATGATTGCATCTGGGTTACCATTAGTCATTAAACCAAACCTTGTACCACGATCATAAAGAAGATTGAACTCTACATACCTGCCACGTTTTATCAATTGTTCTTCTCGTTGTTCTTTTGTCCAAGATTTTTGCATATGTTTGTGTATGATGCGCAAGTAAATTTCTAAAAAGGCTTTACCTACTGCTTTTGTTAACTCAAAGTCATTTTCCCAGTTACCAGAACTCAGATTATCATAAAAAATTCCACCAATACCACGTGGCTCTTTTCTATGTTGTAAGAAAAAGTAATCATCACATTGCTTTTTAAATTTCGGATAATATTCGATGTTGAACTTATCACATGTTGCTTTAATTGATTTGTGGATATACTCACAATCTTCCTCATTTTTATAAGTTGGAGTAAAGTCTATTCCTCCACCAAACCATTGTTTTGAGGTATATATCAGCCTTGTGTTCATATGTGCTGCAGGGATAAGGGGCGATTGCATGTGAGACACTAAAGATATACCGCTTGCCCAAAACTCTCCATTGCTTTCGTTTGCACCAGGAATTTCATTAATGGCTGAGTCTGCAAGTTTTCCATGTACCCTTGAAACGTTTACTCCAACTTTTTCAAAAATATTACCAAAGATAATTGTAGATTCACCACTTCCACCACCTGGCCGGTCCCACTTTCTCTTCTCGATTTTTGGTTCTGTGAATGACTGTGCCTCAATTGATAAGAAAGATTCGGTGATCTTGTTTCTCAGTGCGCAGAACCATTCAAATGCTTGTGTTTTTTGTTTTTCCATCATGTCTTCCTGCTGGCTTATTAATGTTGTTGTATCTGATATTTACAAGATTTATTTAGATTTGAATGAAAATTACTTATCAAGGATATTAATAAATCTATAATAATTAAATCAATATAGTAGAATATTTTTATATGTGCAAGATGCTAAGTAGTAATAATGAGTAAAAGATACATAGATAATGAAAAAGAGAACAGAGTTGACTTCATACTAAGAAATTATGGGATGTCAATTATTGTGATAGCAGCTATTATGCTCTTACCTCCAATAGCAATATCAGTACTCTATTTTTCTAATGTATATAGTCAGCATGTTAACATAGAGATTAATTTGTTAATTAGCACTCTAATGGCTCTCTTTGTGGTATATAATATAAAACGTTACAAGTATCTACTTAATATCATAGAGTTTCAAAATGCAATATTTGCAAATGCGCTAAATCATAATACAGAGTTTTGTCTTATTTTATATAAAGATGAAGGTATTTTTTATGCTGATGCAAGGTTCTACGAAAGGTTTAAAGATCATGTAGACGATGATGTTACGCTAGATAAAATTCTTGAAGCAGGAGATGTTTCAGAAAAAGACAGAAAATCACTCTATCATGCGTTAAAAAATAACACTTCTGTAAAAGTATGCATTTCCTTAAGCAAGAAGAATAGAATATCTAACTTTCTTTTGCTCTCTGAGCCGATACCGGATAATCCACAAATTGCTATAAATAGTAATAAGATTTTAAATTTATCATTATCACCAATAGCAAGACCAGATGGGTATTTTGTATTGAAGGCAACGCAGGTAAACAAGGAACAGGTATATGAAGAGTTAATAGAGAAACACAATATAGCAACTTACGTTGCGAATACAAAAGGAGTGATCTTATCTGTAAATAAAAGATTTTTAGACGTGTTTGAACTAAAAAAATTGGAAAAAGGCAGCTCAATCAATGATTTTATATCTCAATCTAAGTATGACGATACAATAACCGAAAATGAGATTATGTTTTTTACTATAAGTGGTGCTCCATTCAAGGCTTATATGAGTACTACTATATTTTGTGATAAATATAATCATAGCTATATACATGGATTTATAACACCAACTGAATCAAATATTGTTGATTATCAACTACATCCTTGTTTTGCAAATTCATCAATTGCTATTGCACAATGCGACGTAAACGGCAACTTTATAAAGAAAAATATAGCACTAGTAAAACTTGCAGGGCCAAATAATGATTCGATCTTTGCATTGATATTGGATAATTATCATATGAAAGTGCGTGAATATTTTTCGAGCAATAGGGTAAATAATGCGTCCTTTGATGTTCAGCTTAATGCTGGTAATAATATGAAAATATATTTCAATAAGTTTCTTCATAATAAAGTGATGTTCATACTTTGTTATTTTATTGATAATACTGAACGTAAAAAACTAGAGATAAAGCTTGAGCATTATCAAAAGGTGCAAGCTATAGGGCAGTTAGCGGGTGGCATTGCACATGATTTTAACAATATATTAACCGGGATAATAGGATTTTGTGATTTACTTTTACTCCAACACTCAGCTAGTGATCCATCTTTTGGAGATATAATACAGATACAACAAAATGCAAAGCGTGGATCAAATTTAGTAAGACAATTGCTTGCTTTTTCAAGAAGACAGACCTTGCAGCCAAAAATTATTGATGTAAATAGTACTATAGTTAATCTTCATGAAATGATAAAAAGATTAATAGGTGAAAATATAAAATTTAATATTCGTTCTGATAGAGACTTGGGTGCTGTTAGGGCTGATCAAGGGCAATTAGAGCAAGTTATACTTAACTTAGCAGTCAATGCCAGTGCTGCTATGGAAAAGGGCGGAGAATTAACTATACTAACCTTTAATAAAAAGATTGACTCATTGAATTCTACATCTCAGGATATGTTTTCTCCAGACAAGGAAACGATCGAACATGGAAATTATGTTGTGATTGAAGTAATTGATACTGGATGTGGAATAACAAGTGATACAATTGGAAAGGTATTTGACCCATTTTTTTCTACTAAAGATATTACCTCTGGTACAGGTCTTGGCCTCTCTACTGTATATGGCATTATTAAACAAACTGAAGGATACATCTATGTTGCTAGCAAAGTAAATCATGGAACTAAATTTAGCATATTTTTGCCCATGATTTATATATCAGATGAAAATCTGAGAGAGTCAGATAGTGAAGAAATAGAAAGACCGGTAATAAGTGAAATTAAAGGTAATGGTATAATTTTATTGATTGAAGATGAAGGTTCAGTAAGGGAACCCATTGCTAGAGCACTCAAAAGAAAAGGATTTGATGTAATAGAAGCAAGCATGGGCAGCAAGGCACTAGAAATAATCAGTAAAAAAAGTCAACACATAGATCTTATAATCACTGATGTAATCATGCCAGAGGTGAGCGGACCAGAAATAGTTAAAGAAGCATTGATCCATAGGCCAAATATCAACGTTATTTTTATTTCTGGGTATGCAGAAGATGCTTTTTTAAAGAGTGATGACATCAATATAGAAGATTTTCACTTTTTGCCAAAACCATTCACTCTGAATGAATTAGGAAACAAGGTTCAAAGTGTGTTACACAAGATAAAAAAAGGCAGTCTACTTTGAGCATAATTGGCAACAAAAAAAATTTTCTAATGCAAAAGTTTCTCGCATATATACAATAGGATTATTTTATATTAAGATAAAAGGTGTGAGCAAGATCATTGCAATAGTAAATCAAAAGGGTGGAGTTGGCAAAACCACAACTAGTATAAATTTATCGACAGCCTTTGCCGCTGTAGAAAAAAATACTTTATTGGTAGATCTTGATCCTCAAGGGAATGCTAGTACAGGACTCGGGATTTCTTATCGTAGTAGGGAAGAAAAAAATATATACAAAATACTACTGAGCAGCAAAAGTGAATTGGTAAAGTCGGCAATTTTTAATATAAAGGAAATTCCAAATTTATCGCTGATTTCATCAGTGGTTGACTTATCAGCTGCAGAAATTGAGCTATCACAACTTGAGCAGGGAAAATTCGTACTAAAAGACACGCTAGAGAAAGTACGTGATAATTATGAGTACATAATCATCGACTGTCCTCCATCACTTGGGCTTCTAACCATAAATGCTTTGACTGCTACTGATTCTATTATTGTTCCTCTTCAGTGTGAATTTTTCGCTCTGGAAGGATTGAGCCATTTAGTTAAAACTGTAGAGCTGATAAGGAATAACCTAAACCCTTTCCTGGCAATAGAAGGAATATTGCTCACAATGTATGACAAGCGCAACAAACTCAGTGAACAGATTAAAAATGATATTTGCCAGTATTTAAATGATAAAGTATATAAAACCATTATTCCATTGTATGAGACTGTTATTCCACGTAACGTACGGTTATCAGAAGCTCCTTCTCATGGAAAACCCGCTATTGTATATGATCTTAAGTGTCCTGGTGCGCAAGCATATATAAGTTTGGCAAAAGAAATTTTAAAGAAACACATGAGCATTTGTAAAGAGAGAAAGCTGATAAGTGAGGATACAGCGTGAAGGATAATAGGCGCTTAGGTAGAGGTCTTGCTGGCCTCATAGGCGATAATTATGATAATAAGGAAGATCGGTTACCTGTTTCATTACTGCACCCGAGCAAATTTCAGCCAAGAAAATATTTTGATGAGGAGTCATTAAAAGAACTTGCAAGTTCGATAGAGAAAAATGGCATTATACAGCCTATTGTGGTGCGCAAAGATCCAAATAATGACGGTTATGAAATAGTAGCAGGGGAACGTCGTTGGCTGGCAAGTAAGATCGCAAATCTTGATAATGTGCCGGTTATCATAAAAGATTTAAATGACAAGGAATGCTTAGAAGTATCCATAATTGAGAACATACAGAGGCAGGATATTAATCCAATAGAAGAAGGTGAAGCGTATAGGAAACTAATAGATGAATTCTCCTATAAACATGAAGAACTAGCCTCAACTTTAGGCAAAAGCCGCAGTCACATAACCAATATGACTCGAATGTTATCACTCCCTGATGGAGTAAAAGCAATGATCAACAAGAGAAAATTGTCTATGGGCCATGCAAGAGCGCTGATTAATATTGAAAATGCAGAAAGTATTGCAAAAAGAATAGTTTTTCAAGGCCTGAGCGTTAGACAAACTGAAAAATTGATAAAAGACTTACAACAAAATAACGATCAAAAAGAGTATAAGTGTACTAAAAATCAAGATATGGCAGCGCTAGAAGGAGCTATATCTTCTCAACTTGGTTTAAAGATCAAAATTAATGATAACAATTCCAAGGGTAAAGTCATGATACGGTATAACAATCCAGATGAATTGGATTTTATATTAAAAATTTTGAATAGAAAACTTGAACCAGCTATTGATGTCGAAAGTAGTTCATAAAAACCCCTTTACAAATCTCGCCAATTCCCTTATCATAATATTGAAGCTATATTATCTAACTTCCCAATCTGTGCAGATTAAAACGACAAGAAGACTTGTATTTGGCGTACTATTTTTGCACTATGTGCATGCTATGTCTTTAAAAATTTCCGGGTTTTTCCCTATACAAGCTGAAACGGGCTGTTTAAGACATCACCCAATGTCAAATTTTAAAATAAAGAATAGAATAACTAGCTACTACGGAGATTCCTTGTCTTTTTCTTCTGCTGGTAAATTTCTTAAACATTTGCAACTTAGATTAATTGCGTTTAAAAGCAGCTAAATTGCAGTGTTTAAGACTAAAAAGCGCCGATACTGAAAATAAACAGTGATTGGGGATTCTTTTGCCTTTTTTCTATTTAGTAAATTTCTTAATGTTTATATAGAAAGTGTCATCCCAGTGCTTGACACTGGCATCCAGCAAATTTATTGCAAACAAGACAACATTTTTGATCAAAAAACTGGATCCCAGTGGGCTTTGTTGCATAGCACTTCATGTGGTGGTGGTTTACGACAAATTCATGTAACTATTTCAAATTTAGCCATGCCAATATCAGTAAATTTATTGAGCAAGTAGCATTTTATTAGCAATTCTTTTTCTCGATTTATCTCATTCTAAAACTAAACCCAAATATTTGCTTGAGAAAAATCCTTCAATATATGACCTTTTCCCATAAGTTGCTTCCTTTTTCCACTCTTTCACACCTTCTTTACCACATAATCTAATGGCGGCATTCCTCTCGGTCATATAATCCAATTTTGTATGTTCTGCTGCACAATTTTTCGGTAGAACTTTTGTCTTTATATCATATACAATTTATAAAGCTTGTGCCTATCGTATGCTCCATAGGCGTCAAGTTAAGAGAATACGCCCAATATAGCAACCATTTAAGGTTTATTTGTTATATTTATTTTTTAAGAAATCTTGATCTTAAATAAGATAATTTTTTTTTAAAGAGTCTATAAATTACTAATTTTATCGTTTAATGTCTAAAATAATTTTTACCGCTTCTCTTCTTTCTTATGCCACTTTTCCTTAACTTGACGCCTATGCTTTTTTGAACATTCCCTCCAATACCTTTCTACATAATAGGTATCTTGACTACCTAAGTATCCAGGGTGTTGTGTCTCAATTTCGCCACTAGCCTCTTTTTGTTCCTCAGTTTTTTCTAAAGCAGCAACTTGCTCCTCTGTCAAAATTATACCATCTTGGACTACTTTCGCTTCCAGCGCTTTCAACCTCTTTTTAAAATTTTCGAGGTCGTTTCTTTGCCATATTCCCGCTAGCAGATATTAGAATTCCTTTTTTCTTTAACTCATTAGCTGCTCTTTCTTGTCCATATGCTGGAAACTCTACTGCTATCTGCTTCTTCTATATCATTTGGTACTCTATTGGCAAGTAATGGTTTGCTTTTGTTTAATGCTTTTTCCCCTCCTGTTTCATATAGTTCTTTGAAACGATAAAACGTATCTCTCCATCACTTTACATGCCTGTGATACATTCCCTAATTGTTTTGCAAGTTCTCCAACTTTGGTTTTAGTGTTTTTTCTTCTCATATCTGACACTCCTTTTAAATTTGTTTATATTTTTATCTTACTTTATCAGCCTGTCAGATTAAGTCTAAACTATTACACATTAGTAGAACAAATCAACATTGGTCGTAATCAGATAGAAGTAGCATTTCGGATTGGAAGAACCAATGCAGAATGGAGAAATTTTTAATTTGCAACATTGTACTGGACGTCATGACAAGGGAATTGGCGGAGTTTGTAAAGTAGGTTCTTTCATTAGGTTTTTTGCTAGCATTAAATAATTAACTTAGAAAAAGTGAAAAGACCATTAAAATATTTTTTACTTTTATTCTATATATTTCAACATATTACCTTTAAGTACTAATAATTATGGCATTATTGATAGTTGAGTCACCGGCAAAGGCAAAGACGATAGGTAAATATTTGAGTAAAGAGTTCAAAGTCGCTGCATCCTTTGGACATGTGAGAGATCTGCCAGTGAAGAACGGTTCTGTCGATCCGGATAATGATTTTGCCATAAAGTATGAGATTATTGAAAAAGCAGAAAAGCATGTAAAAGAGTTAGTCAAGGAAGCGAATAAAACATCGGATATATACCTTGCAACCGATCCAGATAGAGAAGGAGAAGCAATAGCTTGGAATGTGATAGAGGCGCTAAAGGAAAGGAAGGCTATCAATGATAAGAACAAAATTTACAGAGTGGTCTTTAACGAGATAACAAAAAGAGCCGTGCAAGAAGCTATAAAAAATCCACGCGAAATAAATATGGACTTAGTACATGCACAGCAAGCACGAAGAGCCTTAGATTACTTAGTTGGGTTTAATTTGTCACCACTTTTATGGACAAAGTTATCAGGAAGCAAGTCTGCAGGGCGAGTGCAATCTGTTGCACTGAAGCTCATATGCGAGCGGGAAGATGAAATTAGTAAATTTGTATCGCAAGAGTATTGGAGCATAAAGGCAGAGATGCAAAACAGCAAAAACGAGGCGTTTTTTGCTATGCTAAGCCACTATGATAGTAAGAAGCTAGAAAAATTTGATATTAAAAATGAAGAAGAGGCAAAGAACTTAGTCAAGCAAATTGAATCAAGGCAATATGCTGTAAGCACAGTAGAACGCAAGCAAGTTAAGAGAAACCCACTTCCTCCGTTTATTACTTCAAGTCTTCAGCAAGATGCAGTGAATAAACTGTATTTTAATGTGAAAAATGTCATGCGCATAGCGCAAAATTTATATGAAGGTATCGATATTGGTGGCGAAACTGTAGGGTTGATAACTTACATGCGTACAGATGGCTTTTATATTGCAGATGAAGCTATAAACTCAATCAGGGAGTCAATTAAGTCATTGTATGGCGATAAATATTTACCGCAATCTCCTCGTAAGTATGTAAAAAAGGTCAAAAATGCTCAAGAAGCACATGAGGCAATTCGTCCAACTGATATAAATAGAACACCAAACAGTATTAAGGACTGTTTAACGCTAGAACAGTTTAAATTGTATGATTTGATCTGGAAAAGAACCATTGCAAGTCAGATGGAATCAGCAATTCTTGATCAAGTGGTAGTTGAAATTAGCTCTACTGATCAGATAATAATTCTGCGAGCGAGTGGATCGAGCATATTCTTTGATGGTTTTTATAAAGTCTACCAAGATAACATAGAAGCCGAAAATGAGGGCCTGCTACCTGCTATGAAGGAAAAGGAAGCGTGCAAGCTGATTTCTGTTGATCCAAAACAACATTTTACTCAACCACCACCTCGCTATAGTGAAGCGAGTATCGTTAAGAAAATGGAAGAGATCGGTATAGGACGGCCATCAACTTATGCAACAATTATTTCAGTATTGCAGGACCGTGAATACGTTACACTCGATAATAAAAGATTTATTCCAAGCAGCCGTGGTAAGATCGTGACCATATTTTTGGAAACTTTTTTTTCAGCGTTGTATAGAGTATGACTTTACAGCACAAATGGAAGAAAGACTTGATTCAATCTCAAATGGACATGCAGATTGGAAAAAAGAACTAGGCTATTTTTGGGTGCCATTTTTTAATCTTGTAAATTCTGTCAAGCAAATGACACATGATGAGATTTTTAGTGGTATTACTGACTTAGTAGTTGATTGGTTTTGTTCAGAGAAAGGAAAGGAAGAAATAGGTAAAAAATGTCCTAATTGCTCCGGTGGCATATTAAAATTGAACTTTGGAAAAGCCGGGGTGTTTCTTGGATGTTCTAACTATCCTGCATGCAACCATACAAAAGAGATTACGGGCAGTAACGGTAACTCAGAATATCCAAAAAGTTTGGGTATAGATGATGTGACAGGCCAAGAGGTAATGATCAAAAATGGTCCTTTCGGACTTTACCTGGAATTTAACACTGAGTCAGAAAAGAAAAAAAAGATTTCTATACCAAAAGATATAAATGTTAATGATATTGATCTGAATACCGCTACTCTATTACTTTCCTTGCCGAAAGTAATAGGAGAACATCCTGAAACTGGAAAGGAAGTAAAAATAGGCCTTGGACGATTTGGGTACTATATTTTCTATGATGGTCGATACTTTTCTCTTAAAAAAAAGCTCTAAAGAGGTATTAGACACACAATTAAACGAAGCTGTACAAATTATTGCGAGCAGCCCGCGCAAGGAGCTAAAATCTCTCGGGCTTAATGAAAAGGGAAAAGAAGTTTTTATTTGCAATGGTAGGTATGGATTCTACATCAAATGCGATAAGACAAACGTTGCTTTAGGCAAAGATATAGATATTGAAAGTATAGATCTGAAGAAGGCTTTAGAGTTAATTAAGAATAAAAAGTAGACTTCTTGCATGACCATATGCTCTTTATTGTCGTTCCAGTGCGTGACGCTGGGAACTTAGAAAAAGAACCTGAATAGACATGAAAGAAGCTACTCGGATGACGAGAACGCTGACTACGCTACTAGTCAGCGGCCGTAGTAGTGTGACGCAGACGTGCTACCAAGAAAATGTCTCTATAAGAGTTAAGCTTTGCTGGCAAAATGGAAAGTAAGACCAGCTTCTATACCGTGTGTGTGAAAAAGCTGTTCTGTATAGTAGTAGACATTTGATTATTACCTATCATTCTACCTTTTGGCTTATTTTCACCATTATCAAGGTCGGGATCCCACTTTAAGGTTTCTAATTCGCACTCACTACTACCAATAACACCAAAACCTCTATATCCGATATGCATATTTACATCTTCGTTTATGCGATAATCAAGGCCAGCTTTGAATTGACCTGCAGGTCTTATTGACGTTTTTTCAAACATCGTCATTCTCGTTCCACCAATCCCAATGCCAACGTAAGGAGAAAAAGAGAAACGTTCACTTTTCCAATGATGATAAACGTTTGCCATTATAGATGCGTTTTCAATTTGGTCATGATTAATAATTGATCCATATTTATCTTTTTTATCTTTACTTTCTATGTACGATATTGTCATTTGGCCGCTTGTTAAACCAACATTATCCACTTTTACAGAAGAATACATCCCTTCCAATTCAGCTCTATAGATATTATTACCCAGTTCTCCTGTGTAACCAAATGCTACACTTGCAGCAAAAGGTGGATTATAATCTCCTTTATACTTACTTAGTAGCTGACCTTTTGTGTCCCGAGAATTCCTATCATTTATAGATACCATATTAGCGCTTGTAGCATCTTGACCTCCAATTTTTGCTTTCAACTCACCAAAATTCAAATATTGACCGTAATATCCACCACCAAAGTAAAACCCTTCTGCTTCACTTGCAAAGGATTGTTGTGACAACAATAAAGCAAGTGCTGTAACTGCTAATGTTTTTTTACTCATCATGACTATTCCTCTAGTTAAATTAGCTAATCTACTACTAATTAATTAAAAATGGTTTAATATGAAAAACTTTGACCTTACCCAGAAAAAGTAGAGAGGAAGTCAAGCCATTTTTGAGGTAAAATAAAACATGATTATGAGGGCTTATTATACAGAAAAAAGTACACAGTGGAATTTAAATTAGAGGCAATAAAGTTGGTAAAGGAAACGGGGCAAACAAAGTAGCTAAAGATTTAGGAATAGATAACAGTACACTAAGTGACTGAAAATATAACGAAAAAGGATCAATAGAAGAAGCATTTCCTGGTAAGGGAAAGTTGGCACCATGTGATAAAGAAAAGTTTGAATTAAAGAAAGAACTAACAAGAGTTACTAGAGAAAGAGACATTTCAAAAAAAGCCCTGGGATATTTTGCAAGTTACAAAGATTTATTTATCAAAAAGCATAGAAACTACTATAAAGTACAGGAGTTATGCAGGATTTTGAAAGTATTTGCTAGCAGCTACTATGGACTAGTAAGAAGAAAAGCAGCAACAAGGGAGCAGCTTCTAGCAGATATTCAAAAAATATACCAAGCATCTAATTGTAGATATGGGGCACCTAAACTGAACTAAAGGCTTTAGGTAAAAATTGCAACATCAAAACAGTGCAGGATATCATGCAAAAAACAAGCTAGACTGAGGCGAAGATTCAAAAGCAAAAAACAGCAGACCGACAATAGGGTTATAACTCCCAATATATTGGACCACTACTAGTCAGCCAAATAAAGTATGGGTTTACATACATAAAAACTAAGGATGGCTGGCTATATTTGGCAGCAATAATTGATCTAGTTGACTGGTCAATGAGTAGCTAAGCGATTAGTTATAGATGCTTTATTGATAGTGCGTCTAGGAAAGGCGTGTATGTTCAGTGGGAGTCAACCCCACCAGGATAAGAGTCGGAGTTCTGTAACTAGGGTAGCAATATGGAGGGAAACCAAGATGCTGAAGCCTACCGACAACATTGTTGTAAGAATAATGGTGAATTATAGCTCTTTTCATAATAGTACAAACGAGGTAAAATAAGATTTTATAGTAGTGAAGGTAAGTATGCCAGCAGCATATAGTTATGATTTAAGAAAAAAAGCAATGGAATCACTAGAAGAAGGAGAAAGCAGAGAAGCAGTGGCAGCAAGATTTAAAATTGGAAGAACTACGTTATGGGAGTGGCAGCAAAGAAAAAAGAAACAGGAGATTTTCAGTCAAAAAAACTTGGAAATGGAGGTTATAATCACAAAATTACTGACTGGAATAAATTTACTGAATTTGCTAAAAAATATGGTGGAAAAACTCTATCGGAAATGGCTAAGCTTTGGAGCAATGTTAGTATCCCAACGATTCATCGAGCTCTTAAAAAAATTGGACTCACACGCAAAAAAAGACATATGGATACAAAGAAAGGGACGAAGAAAAACGCGCTGAATTTTTGAAAATTATAGCAACAAAAGAACCTCAAAACTTAGTTTATATAGATGAGTCTGGCATTGATAACACCGAGGACTACCCTTATGGATATTGCCAGAAGGGACAGAGGTTTTATGCTCTAAAATCTGGTAAAAAAATTCAACGAATCAGTATGATTGCAGCCTTAAACGGCAGGAAAATAGTTGTTCCGTTAACATTTGAAGGCCACTGTAATATGTTAATAAATGGTTTGAGCAGTTTCTGACACCGATTTTGAAACCTGGACAAACTGTTATCCTTGATAATGCTACTTTTCATAAGTCTAATAAGATTACTGAATTTGCTAAAGGAGTTGGCGCAGAAATTTTATATCTACCGCCTTATTCTCCCGATTTTAACAAAATTGAGCATCATTGGTTTGCTATAAAAAACAGAGCTAGGAAAAACATCCCTCTATTCACATCTTTTCGTCATGCTGTTGATTCCGCTTTTCTATAAGCTTTTCGGACTATTATGAAAAGAGCTA
>NZ_QPIP01000023.1 GCF_003344345.1 Wolbachia endosymbiont of Cylisticus convexus
GTTCAAAAAAGTGTGTCAAACCGAAAAAAAGTAATTTATATCAATTTAAAAATGGAGGTTTGACAATGAGTCAAAAAGTAGTAAACAGAACTAACGGATTGGTAGATTATAAAGAGTTGGAAACAAATATCCTGTCGTCTATACGAGAAGGAAGACCGTTGACAGGAAAGGAGGGAGCATTAACACCATTTATAAAAAAGCTGCTGGAGGCGAGTCTAGAAGGTGAAATAGAAAACCATTTATTAGCTGAAAGTGAAGAAAATAATCGCAGAAATGGGAGGAATGGAAAGACTTTACGTACAAGTGCAGGTTCATTTGAGCTGTTAACGCCAAGAGATAGAGAAGGAAGTTTTGAGCCGCAAATAGTCAAAAAAAGGCAAACAAGCTTACATCCAGAGCTTGAAACGAAGATTTTGAGCACATTTGCCAGTGGTATGAGCTATAGAGATATAGCGTCACACGTTGAGGAAATTTATGATCACAAAATATCGGTAGCAGAGATATCAAGTATTACCGACAAATTACTGCCTATAATCAATGAATGGCGTAGTCGTCCACTGCAATCAGTATACCCGATAGTATTTATGGATGGGATGTTCTTTAAGGTCAAGGAGGATGGACATTGCGTAAGTAAATGTATGTACAATATATTGGGCATAGACCAAAATGGCAGAAAAGAAGTCCTGGGCTTTTATTTGGCTGAAAGTGAAGGAGCTAACTTTTGGTTGGAAGTGCTAAATAACCTCAAAGAAAGAGGAGTAGAAGATATTCTGATTGCATGTGTAGATGGGCTAAAAAGCTTTCCTGCAGCCATCAACAGTGTATTTCCCAGTGCAGAAGTGCAGCTATGTATAGTACACCAAATAAGAAATTCTCTGAAATATGTATCCAGTAAAGATGTGAAAGTTTTCATGAATGATCTGAAAAAAATATATCGTGCTTCAAGTAAAGAAATTGCTGAGAATTATCTGCTTGAGCTGGAAGGAAAATGGGGAGAAAAGTATCCTTTAGTTATAAAATCCTGGCAGAACAATTGGGAAAACTTATCCAGTTATTTTAAGTATTCTGGGCCAGTTAGGAAGCTGATTTACACCACTAATCCAATTGAGGGGTTGCATAGACAAATCAGGAAATTTACTAAAACTAAGGGTTCATTTACTAGTACAAATGCCTTGTACAAACAGGTATATTGTGCTATAAAAAAGGTAGAGCAAAAGTGGATTATGGCTCTCCCTAATTGGGCTTTAACTATGTCTCAACTTGATATTTTCTTTCCAGATAGGTTGAAAATTGAGTTGAACTAAAAATGCGGCTTGACACACTTTTTTGAACATTCCCATTTTCTATGGCTTGATTAACAAAATGAAAAACATTTCCTCTTTTTTTGAGAAACTCGTTATACTCTCATTTTTTGTGGCATAAGTTATACTTGTTTGAAAAATGCCTATTTTACAACAAAATACGTTAGTCACCATATATTAAAAAGCTTTTCTTCTTACAATAACCTCAACCAATACTAGCTATGCAACAAAGCCATCCCGGATGCAGGGTATGTTCAATTTTCTGAATTTTCCTCCAGATTTGGGTATTTCCTTTCTCCGGTTCCTATTTTGGTTATAGGTCTTGGTTGTTAGTTCATGTCTTATTCGTTGAAGATACTTTCTTACGCCTATTGCTTCTATTGATTCGAATGTCACTCCATCAATTCCTGGTGCTCCATTACTCTTCTTTGTTAGCTTGTAGGCTTCTTCTAGTGTCTCCATCTTGCAGACATGAACGTAGATTCCCCAGAATCGCCATTCCGGTTCTGCTTTCGCTTTGGTTTCTTCTCAGGTCTTGTAATTTTATTGGTATTTTTGTCATTTTTACCTTTTCCTTCCTTTTGTTAAAAGATCTTTACTAGTAGGGTGCCTTCGCTCCATGGGCATTACCCCACTTCTTCACACCCATCCGCCACCCTCTTATCTTTCGTCCCCTTTCCTAGTTCATAGTTATAGGGCTTACCTTGCTCCAAAGTATTTCTCTTTGGGATAAGTAGGACTTCTCCAGTTGCTTAGTATGTCCTCATTATCATGCCATCACTAACACCCCGCCAGTAGATCTGCCGTATCATTCGTATTTCGTCACCCTATGTTACCTTCACCCGTTGTTAGAGGGCTCGGCCTTTGGTTCACGTTACTTTCGAGGTCACCTATGTGTTCGCTTTCGCTACAGCCTGGTAATTCACCATTATTCTTACAACAATGTTGTCGGTAGGCTTCAGCATCTTGGTTTCCCTCCATATTGCTACCCTAGTTACAGAACTCCGACTCTTATCCTGGTGGGGTTGACTCCCACTGAACATACACGCCTTTCCTGGACGCACTATCAACTCGATGGCTGCCTTTGCTTACAATGCTGTGAGATGCTGGTGGCACTGGCCTACTCTCCTAATAGAAACACAAAAGAGTTTGCAAGTACTAGCTATTATTTGTAGAATGTAGAGAAATTAGTAGGGATTTCAATAGGAAAATAGTATGTCATCTGTTACTTTTATCTTACCTGATGGAAGCAAGAAAAGCTATGAAGCTGCGGAGGGAGAAACTCTGCTTAATTTAGCCCACAGAAGTGATCCAGATCTGCTTGAAGGTGCATGTGAAGGCTCTCTTGCTTGTTCTACATGCCACGTAATTGTTGATCCAAAATTTTATGACGTTGTAGAAACACATAATCCTATATCTGATGAGGAAAATGATATGCTGGACCTAGCTTTCGGCTTAACAGAGACATCGAGGCTTGGATGTCAAATAAAAATCACAAAAGATATTGACGGTTTGTGTGTAACCGTGCCAAGAGGTACAAGAAACATATCATTAGATAAACAAGGAAACGATGCGTAAGATTTTTATCTATATTGTCTTCTCTTTACTTTTGTTTATTCCTGTAGCGTATGGTGGTTTTTGGTATTTTTCCGCATGTAAGGTAAAAAATCTTTTAGCTGAAACAATACTATACATTAACGACGAAAAGTTTGATATTTCACATGATTTTAGCGGATTTCCTTTTAACCTAGTTTTTCGTCTAATGAACCCAAAGGTCTCCAATGAGCAATTAACTATCTCATCTGAAGCTTTATTGATAAGAAATAAATTGTTTGATAAATCAGTATATATCTACATACCAAGCAATGAAGTCAATATTACTGTCCGTGGTGATGAAAAAAAGAACATAAAATGTCACACAAACGATAGCAGCCACTTTGTTGTTAGACTAAATGATTTACCATCTTCATTACAATTCAACAGAAATAGCACTGTGATAGACTATATAGATGCACTTCGTTACGAAGATTACGGATTGAAATGTGATGTTTCAGAAAATCAGCAAAGTGTTATAACTGAAGTGAATGATAAAAGTAATTACATCCAATTTCACCTCGCTAAAGAACTGAATGGAAATACTAAACTAGGATTTGATTTTTATACTTATCGGTATAAACATACTGCAAATCCTGAAAATTACCTTAGTATCGATGCTAAATTCGATTATGAATTTGTAAATCATATTTCAGCTTCCAAGATTAATTTTAACATAGAAAAATTTTTGATTCAGAGTAATAACTTTTCTATTATTGCGAATGGCGGGGTAAATAATTACAATCTAGTTACATCTTCATTTGAAGACAAAATTAACGTAGCCATATCAAATTATAAAGAATTAATCTCATTTGTGACTGGTGATTCAAAAGCTTCAGATTTGTGCAAAAAATTAATGTCTTCCTTATCAGAAAAAACAACTGATAACGATATTCAATTTTCAATAAAGTACGACGATAATGTAGGTTCAGGTTTTATTGGAAAATTATCCACTATTGATTTTATGAGGCAATTTACTGAATTCACCAAGAATGAGAATAGTAATTAGCTTACTTTTTACACTGATATTCCATTTAGGCATAAATGCTTTCACTTTGGATGACAAACTAACAGATAAAAGCATGGAAGAGCGAGCAATTAGCTTATTTTTAGTGATAAAGTGTCCAGTATGCTCTGGTGAATTATTATCCGAATCTGAGTCTCAAGTTGCATATGGTATGCGCAAGGCAATTCGCAAGAAGATCAGTGATGGATATACTGACGAGCAAATAATTTCAGAGTTAAAAAATTCTTATGGAGGTTCAATTACCATTATACCACCTGTAAAATCTAGTACCTACATTTTATGGTTTATTCCGCTTACAACTCTGCTTGTTGGGTGTTTTATAATACGAAGATACAGTATTCGTTCAGAAAATAAGGTAGACAAGGTAGTATAGAAAGATAACCATAGAGTAAAAGTGAGTTTACAACAAATGCAAGTAGCTACTGTACGAACTTTATACTATATATTATTGAGTTTAGATCAAAGATTGTAAGGTTAAATCTTCTACCCAAATAACCACGCACTCTACCTGCTTATCTGGGTAGACTTCTTGCACTAAGGTTTTATAGATCAACATTTGCTTTTTTATTTCATTTAATGAGGAAATAGAAACGTTATGGTGTGATTTATAGTCAATTATGATTGCTTTATCTTCTGTTATGCATAGCCTGTCTAGCCGTACTAATACTGATTTACCGTCAATTGTTCCACTCAGTGTAATTTCTGATTTGCCTTCTAAGTCGAATAGATAATCATATTTTTCATTAAAGGCTAATATTTTGCTGTAAATTTTATCTTTATCTTCACTAGTGTTTATGCTATTAAGATATTTCCTAACCCAATTTTTTCTCCTGTCTTTCTCTATCTTAGGTAGATATTGCAATATACTGTGAATTATTAAGCCTCTTGCATAGCCGTCTGTTATTCCTGCACTATCCTCAGCCATCTCAGTGCCCCTTTTTTTGTCATCCAAGTAGCCAGACACTGGCTTTTTTTCTACAGATCTCAGCGTTACGTTCTGTCCTTCTTTTTACTGGATCCCAGTGTAAAGCACTGGGATGACAGTGGAGGGTCTTGAGATGATAGGGTAGGGTTTTGGCATGACAGTGGAGAGTGCTGGAATGATAGTGGAGGGTTTTTGGATGAAAGGGGAGAGTGAGTAGCAGATGTCATTCCAGCGCGTGACGCTGGAATCCATTTTTCATCATACATCGACTCATTTAAAGTTAAGTTCCAGTTTCTAGGCACTGGAATAACAGAGGAGGGTTTTAGGATGAAAGGGGAGGATATTAGAGTAGCAGGAGAAGATTGAACTGGTATCATTTGGGTGGTTAACACTGATTCCCCTTTTTTCTTTCCAGATTCTTGAAAGAGTGCTGACAGATTTGGCGGAGGTGAAATTACCGGAACGTTAAAATAATCACGTTTTTTATAAATAGAAGGGTAATTTGCATTCATGCATAGTACTTCAACTTTTTCTTTAAATATTGGCTGTAAGTGTGCTTGTTTCTTCTCATATAATTCTCCATATTGAATAACTAGATCATACCAAGAGCCCTTTTGTACCGGTTCTTTACCTAAAATGTATAACTCATCTTCAGCACGCGTGAGTGCCACGTATAGCAAACGCAAATATTCGTTATAATCTTCTAGTTTTTTCTCTCTTTTTACTTGATCGCAATAAGCATTATTATTTTTGCCACACCAAAATGGCGCTTCTGTTGCATCAAACACAATACTTTCGCTGTTTCTTGGCACCGTATTTGTGTCAACTAAAAACACTATGGGAGCTTGTAGACCTTTTGATTTATGAATTGTCATTATTCGCACAGCATTGCGTTCTGATTGCATATCGTTTTTAATCTCAGGATTGTTTTCCTTGATCCACTGAACAAATGCTTGAAGAGATGGGTTCTCGAATTGCAACACGAGGTTCATAAATTCGTCTAAAACCTCGAAGCACTCAAGACCTAGCCTTGAAGCAAATTTTTTCTTACCTGTGCGCAATATATGCGTGAATAATGTAAGAGGGGATTCTGTCTGAGATAAGTTAATCAGATAGTTTAATTCACTATAGATAATCTTATGATAATCTTGAATTCTTTCCCATAACGACTGTTCTTTACGATCATATGCAATATTAAATAAATCATCCTCAGTGAAGTTAAATAGTGGTGATTTTAAAACATTTGCAAGAGCAAGATCATTTGCCTGGAGGAGCAAAAATTCAGCCAAAGCTATTAAGTCCTGCACAGCTATGTAATCCATGATTCTGAAATAATCTCGGCCTATAACTGGTACATTTACTTTTTTTAATTCACTTATTATGTAATCAACTAACACATTTCGCTGCCGTACCAAAATCATAATGTCCCTTGGTTCTATATGGCGATCTTTGGCGACTAAAATCCGCCCTTCGTTTAACCAATTGTGAATTCTGCGAGCTATTGCCTGAGCAAGCAATCGATCTGTTACTACATAATCTTTCCTCTGTGTTAAATGAATTTGTAAGGCTTGCTGCTCTTCCTCATTGCATCTTGGCAATAACGGCCAAATTTCAATGTACCCTTGATCATTTTCTCTATGCGGAACATGTTTTATCTCGTTATTATTGAAAGATATTTCTTCACGGAAGTTGTTAAATATCCTGTCTACAAACATCAAAACTTCTGGAGTTGAGCGAAATGACTTTTCAAGTTGACATGATATCCAATCTCTACCACCAGTTTTTGTGTAAAAGTATTGTTGCATGTAGTTAAATAGGTGGGGATTTGCTCCTTGAAATCTGTAAATCGATTGTTTTACATCACCAACAACAAATAAGGTTCGCTTTTCATCACCACCGGTAAAAAATTCATCACAGAGATTTGTTATAATTTTCCATTGACTGATACTATTGTCTTGTGCCTCATCAACAAGAATGTGATCTATTTTTTGGTCTAGATTAAACAATATCCAATCTTTATAGCCTGGGTTGCTAAGGAGATTTGTTACTAAATTGATGAGATCATTGTAGTCAAGCAGTGCATTTTTTGATTTTTCATTATTATATAGATCAACATATACTTTAAATATACTAAGTAAACTACTGGTTCTCTTAAATATTTGATAAGAATTCATGTCTCTTATATAAGTAAATACTACATTTTGAATGCTTTCTATCATTTGCTCTGCGTCTTCAAATTTTTCCAAAGTACCCTTTGTGATAATTGATGATATGCTCTTTTTTCGTGTGATTCTGACTTCAGAAATACTTTGGCTAAGTTCTCTATCTTGTTGTCATCCCAGTGCTTGACACTGGGATCCAGAAAAAAAAGAAATATGGATCCCAGTGTCAAGCACTGGGATGACAACATTTGGTACGGACGATTTTGTGCTATTACACCAATCATAGAGCATTGTACTATAACTCTGATCTCTTTTGCTGCCCTTGCTTAATATTTCAGCCAATCTTTTTATCTGCTCAATCGTTTCATTCTGTAAATCGTGAATCTTATCAGGGGCACTCAATTTATTTTTGATATACTCTAAATTATTTTCTAGAACTGATCTCTTTACACATAAGGTATAGAGCAAATCACGCAGCTTATTTTCATCAATTTCAGCTGCAATGATACTGATATCGTCCTGAACAGTTTCGTTATGAAGCGTTTTTTCAAATACGATAGAATGCAATTCTTTACATTCGCTCAACGTACAATTTGGGGCGATACCAGCTTCTGTAGGAAAGTTGGAGATTAATTTGTAACAAAAAGCGTGTATGGTTTGTATAGTTAAACCAAGATTTTCCAGTTCAGAGAAAAGCCTTCTTGCTCTTGTTAAATAATCTTTATTTTCTCTGGTCAAGCACTGGAATGACAAGTGGGGGTACATCGAAGGGTGGGGATTTTCACTTAAATCGTGGTCTATCACCTCAGCATCATTCTCCGTTATTTCTGCGTCATCCCCTGTCATCCAAGTAGCTGACACTGGGATCCAGGTTTCTTTTTTTCTGATTTGCAATGAGTCTAGTTGTTCCAGATCCATTATTAATTCGCTATCTGAACATCTTGCCCACCTGCTAAGTGTACTGTAAATGCGATCCTCCATTTCATTTGCTGCAGCATTAGTAAATGTTAAGCAGAGAATATTTCTTTTATTCTCTAATAGAAGTCTTAATACTCTGTCTATTAAGATCTTTGTTTTACCTGTACCAGCGGATGCACTTACCCATACAGAGAAATTAGGATTTATGGCATTTAATCTCATTAGGAGTGTATAAAGTTTGACTGAAGTGGCATTTCAAGTATAGTAAATAAGGTAGTGTTAGTGAAGATATACGAATGGAAAGTTTTTGTGTAAAGGCTCCTGCAAAGATCAATCTTTTTTTACATATTATAAATAGAGAGGAAAGAGGGTATCATTTGATCGAAAGCTTGGTTATTTTTGCTAAGCTTTCTAATTTTTTAGAAATAAAAGTAGGAGAAAAAAAATTTAGATATGATCACTCTACAGCTGAATTTGTAAATTCTGAGTTTAAAATAAATTATCGATATAACACTGTAACGAAAGCAGTTAATTTACTGCTTAGGTATGCTCCTGCACGCACTAAAGTCACTGTGAGGGTTATAAAAAATATACCAATTGCTGCGGGATTTGGTAGTGGTTCCTCAGATGCTGGAGCTGTGATACGCACGCTAGGAGAGCTATGGGAGGTTGATAGGCAAATTTTAAATGATATAGTTTTAAGCGTTGGTGCTGATGTGCCTGCAAGCATAGATAGTAAGCCAGTTTTTGTTAGAGGTATTGGTGAAGAATTATGCCCAGTTAAACAATGCTCTTTACCCACAAATGTGGTACTTGTGAAACCGAAAAAAAATTTTTAAATACATCAGAAGTATTTTCCAAGTATAAAGGGGATTTCTCTCAGCCAATTAAGTGGAGTAATAACACTGAGGAGGGTTTGTTAGAGCTTCTTAAAGAGACAAAAAATGACCTGCAAGAAGCAGCAATAAGTCTTGTACCTGAAATTCAGGATGTAATATCAACACTAGAGTCACAAGAAGGCTCTATACTTTCTCGCATGTCAGGCAGCGGTGTAGCGTGCTTTGGAATGTTCAATAGTGAAGAAAGTGCAAAAGCTGCAGCGGCAAATATCAAAAAGGAATATCCAGAATGGTGGGTGTACGATACGCAATTAATAGTTTGATTTATGTCCTTAGTTTCTGAGAAGAAAAATCTTATAAATGGTTACAGGGAAGGAAGGTTTTGGGTAAATAATCAAGAATATCATGGCTCAATTATAATTTTTCCTGAAAAGGTGGTTGAATTGAAAGAAAGTGATATAAATAATAAGGAGTATTTTAAATCTTTTTTAACAAAGGAAATAGAGATTTTGATAATAGGTACTGGTAAAATACGCGATTGTTCAATGAAGTCTTATCTTATGGAGCAAAAGAATTTAAATTTTGAATTTATGACGACTGATGCAGCATGCAGAACCCATAATGTTTTAATATCTGAAGATAGGTTTGTTGTCAGTTATCTGATAGCATGTTAGAAATATTTACACAGAGTTTTTTTATCAATAGCCTAATTGCAGTAGTTATGATTAGCCTAGTAACAGGAGCTTTAGGGTCATTTATGATATGGCAAAGGTTATCGTATTTGGGTGATAGTTTGTCTCATTCTTCATTGCTTGGTATTGCACTTGCTTTGATCTTTAATATCAGCCCATCGGTAAGTATAATGCTCATTGCAATTATGTTTGCGATACTACTTTCTCTTAATTTTAATAAATTATATTCTGCTGATACGATATTGAACATAGTTACCAATGTAGTTTTATCATCGAGTTTAATACTTATGTCTTTTCTTCCATCAGGTAATAATAGTATTATTAGCTCATTGTTTGGTGATATATTAATGATTGACCAAAGTGATATAATATCAATTTTTCTAACCTCCGTAATAGTTACTTTGATATTAATATTTAGATGGCGCTATTGGCTGATGATTTCAATTAATCAAGACTTGGCAGCAGTTGAGAAAGTTAATGTTAATTTTGTTAGGCTAGAATTTTTAATTGTACTTGCTATCTTTATTGCAATTTCTGCTCAATTAATAGGAATATTACTCATTGCTGCATTTTTGTTAATACCTGCTGCATCAGCGAGGCTCATTTCAAAAACTCCAATGCAAATGATTATTATTGCAACAGTTTTTTCTGTGATCTCTGGTGTATCGGGTCTGATATTATCTGCAAGTTTTGATTTATTAACTGGACCTGCAATTATACTTATTGCAGCTGTATATTTAATCATTGCTTATTTTATAAGGTTAGTGTTAAATAGATTGACTTAATTTTGGTCTCAGATATTCATAATTCATTAATAAAGGAGTGTAACCATCTTAGCGTAAAGTAGTTTTTGCTACATTGTTTTTATGTGCTAATAATAAATTGTTAATTTTATGGAGTGAAAGATATGGCCGAAGAAGGATTTTTTTCTAGGTATGTAGGGTAGCCTGTGAAAAAATTTTATAATTATATTACAGGAAAGAAAGAAGTGTCAGATGATACGAAGAATACAGCAAATCAAGAAAGCTCAGAATTTTTGGACATTGATGTGCAACCAAGTGATGTACAATCAAATGAGAATGATATAATATAGATGGCATGAGAATAACGCCATCTAAAGTTAAAAAATTCCTTGAGAAACCTGATACTTTAAGTGGTGTGTTAGTTCATGGAAGTGACAATAGTAAAATCGATATTTTCGTACAAGAAATAATTGCCAACTTGGATGAGTATTCAGTCCAGGTGATGGATTTTGCAGTAGTGAATAAGTCACCCGGTTTGTTATTTTCCGAGCTGGCAAACATTTCAATGTTTACTAATAAAAGGTTAGTTAAGCTGATAAATGTAAGTGGAAGTATATCTAAAGAGCTAAAGGACATATTGGATAATAGTGTAGGTGGTCATTATATAATGATGATAGCAAATGATCTTCCATATAATTCTGCAACTAAAAGTTATATGGAAAGCTCAAAAATTTTCGGTGTAATTACCTGCTATAAGGATAGCGGTAGTAATCTTTGTGATATTATATCAAGTTACTTGAAGCAAAATGATATAGGGTACACAAATGAGATAATCTACCACTTGCAGTCTTACTTTAATCGTAGCAAACTGCCCATACATCGAGAGCTTGAGAAATTAGTTTTATACCTAGGAGAGAGAAAAGACCTTAAACCTGCTGATATAGACCTGTGCTTTTCAACCTCCGGAAATGATTATGTTACACTTGATGATCTATGCTCTGCCATAGCAAGTAAAGATATGTCACGCTTCATTAGAATTTCTGATGCATTGATATTACAAGAAAATTTTTCACCGATAGCATTAATCCGTATTATATCAAATTATTTTCTACGACTGGAAAGCGTTTTGCTGTTAATACAAGGTGGAATGAGTGAACAAGCTGCAATTGACCAGCTAAATCCTCCATTGTTCTTCAAACAATTGCAGAGTTTTAAATCTCATTTGAAAAGTTTGCAACTTCCAGAACTTAAGAAGATCTTGGAAAAATTGATAAGCTTAGAAGTGACCTGTAAAAAAACTGATCTGAATCATAAAATGATCTTTCAGCATGAGATTAATTATTGGTGTCATTCAAAATACATCCAGTGCATTTAAACCTTTTGTATAATTCTTTGATTTTCTTCTAACCTTGCAACAATACTCTCTCTACCGATAAAAATTAATAATTTGGCAAGTTCTGGTCCTGTTTCTGTTCCTGTTAAAGCGAGGCGCAACTGCGTAAATAGGTCTTTTGCCTTTATATCTACTGTTTGTCGAATATTTTTGACCCACTCTGATAATGTGTTTTCATTACAATCACCTTGAGGTAATGAACTTAGCGCTATTTTTATAAACTCCTTATTAAGAACCACAGGCTCTATATTGTATTTACATACTTGCCACCATTTGGCCACCTCAGAAAACCTGTTTATGTTGTTCCTGATAAAATACCAAAACTCTGAACCAATTTGACTTAAACGATCTTGCACCATTTCAAATGGCATTTGTTGCAGCACTTTGCTATTTAGCTTATACATTTCACTCAAGCTGAATTGTGCAGATGCTGAGCTAAATTTTTTAATATCAAATGAGTTAATTAAAGACTGCATATCAACATGAGCTTCTATCGGATCAGATGTGCCAAGTTTTGCTAAATAGCTAGTTAGCGCCATTGGCTCAATCTCATCTTCTCTTATGGAATTAATATCCAGCCCACCTTTCCGTTTCGATATCTTGCTATCATCAAAATGTAGTAGGGGAAGGTGAGCAAATATAGGAATTTTCGCTTTTAATGCTTTAATCATTTGGATCTGAACTGCGGTATTAGTTACATGATCTTCCCCGCGTACAACATGGGTTACATTAAAGTCAACATCATCAACAACAGAAGGTAACATGTATGTATAAATTCCATCTTCTCTTTTTACCACAGGATCGCTAATGTGAATTGTTGCAATATTTATTTCACCTTTAACTTCATCATTCCATTTTACAATTTCGTTTCTATTCAATTTAAATCTGAAATGTGGTTTTCGTCCTTCTTGCTCATAACGAATTTTCTCTTGCTCAGTTAGAAGCAACGCACCTCTATCGTAAACAGGGGGAAGACCTTGTTTTAATTGCAATTTTCGTTTAATGTCTAACTCTTCTCTTGTGTCATAGCATGCATAAATATGACCTTCTTTCATTAACTGTAAGAACACCTCGTTATAGCGCTCAAAACGCTCTGATTGCTTGAAACTTGAATCCCAATTTATGCCAATCCATTTTAGATCTTCTATGATATTATCTACATATTTGATATCTGAGCGCTCAAGGTCAGTATCATCAAAACGTAGTAAAAATTTTCCATTTTGATTACGTGTGTACATCCAGCAAATAAGTGCAGTTCGTATATTTCCTACATGGAGGTAGCCAGTTGGGCTTGGAGCGAATCTTGTTAGCATTTAAATTGTAAAATAATTACTCTAGTTTATTTTAATTTTATATAAATGTACTGCTAAAGCAAGATTCTTCTTCCTTGTCTTAGTGTTAGTTGCTGCAACGTACAGAAAGCTCTCGAATGGAACACACACAACTGTACGAACATTGTGATACAAGGAAGATGTCATGCCAGTGACCAGACACTGGAATGAAACCAAAGAGGCTAATTAGATTTCTTGCATAACTGAAATTCAAAGGAAAATCAGTTAATGTCATTCCAGTGCTGGAATTCAGCTTTTTCGTAATCATTGGAAACGCTGTATTCTAACATGAAGCAGCTACTTTTGTGCTTGCCAACGTAATAAAATTCCTGGATGCCAGTGTCTGGGCACTGGCATCCAGCAGATAATGTTCGTGCAGCTGTGCCTCATGCGCTGGCTCTCTTAAATTACTCTAACTATAAATATTAATAAATTTACTAATTGCAAAAAAGGCAAAAGAATCCCCACGTAGTGAGTTTGACCCTATAATAATTTAAACTGGCGCTGTAATAATGTGCTAACGCTTAAAATAAGCGCGTTTTGGCTGAATGTAGAAAAAATAAAAAAGACATGCAGCCGCTATAATTTTATGTAATCCGCCAATAAGTACCCTAAGTTTTTTACTGAATTTTTGTCATTGAGCCTGCAGGTCAAAAACAAGTTTTGAGTCATAAATACCCCTATTGTCATGATAAGTGAACTAACGAAATTTGTAAAGGAGTTTTTGTTCCTACGGCTTAGAAAGTTAGCATTCTGCTAGTCATATTCTTTACCTTGCTTTACAACAATGCAATTCCAGTGTCACGCACTGGAATGACAAGAAAGGGAGCACAGGTTTCAATATTTGCACATTAGCCATTCCCCTGAACAGATACCGTGTAATTTCTGCTAAACATGAAACTCCTATTTTAGGAGACTTCTTAAAGTCTTTTCCTGCATAATACTGCAGCTCCCATTACTTTTCTGTACTAAATAACTGCAAAAAAGCGTTCGCTTGTTCAGGAGAATAGTCAAGGAGATCATGTATTAATTCAGTGATCATATTTTAGCCACACTCTATAGTGATATTTCTATATTAGAAACCTTAATCATATAAATTAATTATTTACTATATATTACCTGACGCTTAACTAATCAGTTATTTACTCTAAATATATTATATGTATACTTGTTACTAAATTAATTTTAAAATAATAGAAAATGAATGAATTTAAATCTATACGTAATATTGCAATAATTGCACACGTTGACCACGGTAAAACTACTTTACTTGATAACATGTTAAAACAAAGTGGTACGTTTCGTGAGAATCAAGAAGTTCAAGAACGAGTGATGGATAGTGGCGATCAAGAGCGTGAACGTGGGATTACAATACTTGCAAAATGCACATCAATAATGTGGGGTGATGAAAAAATAAATATTATTGATACACCAGGACATGCGGACTTCGGTGGAGAAGTGGAAAGGGTGCTCTGCATGGCAGATGGCGTGTTACTACTGGTTGATGCTGCAGAAGGTCCAATGCCACAGACTAAGTTTGTGTTGTCAAAAGCACTAAAAGCAAATTTAAAACCGATTGTGATAATCAATAAGGTTGATCGGCCAGACAGCAGAATTGATGAAGTACTAAATGAAATATATGAGTTATTTTTTAACCTTGATGCAACTAACGAGCAGCTAGATTTCCCAGTATTGTATGCTTCAGGTAGAAATGGTTGGTGTGCTAAGGAGCTATCTGATGAGAGAAAAGATTTAAGCCCATTATTTTCAACGGTGATAGATTACATAAAACCTTCCGTTTATGACCAAAATGCACCTTTTGCTATGTTAGTTACTTTACTTGAGTCCGATAAGTTTCTTGGCAGAATATTGACAGGAAAGATTTACCAAGGAACCGCACAAGTTAACTCAGATCTTAAGGTAATTGATTTGGATGGTAAAGTGGTTGAGCGTGGAAGATTAACTAAGTTACTCTCATTTTCTGGCTTAAAACGCATTCCGGTAGAGCAGGCTGTAGCAGGTGACATAATTGCCATTGCAGGACTTGAGAAAGCTTCGGTTTCAGACACTATAGCAGCACCAGAAGTTACAACTGCAGTCAGCTCAACTCCAGTTGATCCGCCAACGATGGCGATTACTATAAGCGTTAATGACTCACCTTTTGCTGGGCAAGAGGGAACAAAACTTACCTCAACTGTTATAAAGGATCGTTTATATGCAGAAGCAGAAACAAATGTTGCAATTACTGTAACTTTGGCGCCAAGTGGCGAGGCATTTGAAGTAGGTGGACGCGGTGAATTGCAGCTTGGAGTGCTGATTGAAAATATGAGAAGAGAAGGTTTTGAGCTTTCTGTTTCACGCCCTCGAGTGCTATTCAAAGAGGAGGATGGCAAAAAACTTGAGCCTATAGAGGAAGTAGTAATTGACGTAGATGATGAGTACAGTGGAATCATCATGGAAAAACTCAGCTTTCGAAAAGGTGAAGTAACTGACATGAGACCTTCTGGCAATGGTAGAACGAGGTTAACATTTTTAGTTCCATCAAGGGGACTGATTGGTTATCAAGGAGAATTTTTAACTGATTCTCGCGGCACTGGTATAATTAACCGTTTATTTCACAGTTATGCTCCACATAAAGGTCGAATTTCCGGAAGGCGTAATGGGGTTTTAATTTCAACAGACAAAGGCGAAGCAGTAGCCTACGCAATTTTCAATCTGCAAGATAGGGGGATTATGTTTATTAAGCCACAGGATAAGGTATATTGTGGTATGATTGTCGGCCAGTATAGCCGTGAAAATGATTTAGAGATAAACGTGCTAAAAGGTAAACAATTAACCAATGTGAGAGCTTCAGGTAGTGATGAAGCTATAAAACTCACTCCGCCAAAGATAATGACACTGGAGGATATGATAGCGTATATAGACGATGATGAGTTGGTGGAAGTGACTCCAAAATCTATACGTCTGCGCAAGAAGTTCCTCGATCCGAATGAACGTAAGCGTGCAGGAAGGGCGAAGAATAAAGAGTAATCAACGTTTCTGATAAAAAGCTGGATGCCAGTGTCTGGGCACTGGCATGACATTATGGACACTGTTCTTTTTTGCCATCCTGATAAACGGATACTAATTAAGTTCTGATATTTTCTTGCAGTCTGACACGTTTGGGGAAAATAGATACATCATCTAATGCACTCCTAACATTTCTTTTATTAATCGCTGCAGTTGGTTGAAAAGTAGCATAGATGTATTGCGGTATATCATTAATTCGTACTAGAATAGAATTAATACATTCAATATTACCTTTACATATAGCAAGGCCAAGTGGTGTTAAGCTGTACCTCTGACCAGTTGGAGATATTGCAGCATTGTGATTATCAAGAACATCTTGCAATAAACCACTATTTTGAGCCTGAATTAAAATCGAATTAATATGTGCATGATTACCTTCATGTATAGCAAAGCCAAGTGATGTTAAGCTATACGTCCAACCATCTGGAGAATGTACAGTATTTTTAGCAGCAAGAACATTTTGCAATATACCACTATTTTGAGCTTGTATTAAAATAGAATTAACATGTTCATGATTACCTTCATGTATAGCAAATCCAAGTGATGTTAAGTTGTACATCCAACCATTTGGAGAATGTACAATATTTTTAGCAACCAGAATTTCTTGCAGTGTACCATTATTTTGAGCTTGCATTAAAATAGAATTAACATGTTCATTTTCATTGATGTTTCTATATATAGCAAGACCAAGCAATGTTAAAATGTACGTCCGATTGTTAAGAATATCTTGCGATATACCATTATTCTTGGCGATTGTTAAAATTGCATTAAAACATTCTTTATTACTTTCATATATAGCAAAGCTAAGCGGTGTAAAAATGTATGTAAGACGATCTAAAAACCGTGTTACAATATTTTCAGTAGCAAAAACGCCTTGCAGCATACCATTATTTTGAGCTTGTTCTAAAATAGAATTGATACATTCGTTATTACCTTGATAAATAGCAAAACTAAGTGGTGCTAAAGCATATGCTATAATATTTAACTTTATAATATTTCTAGCAGCAAGAATGTCTTGTAGTATACCACTTTCCTGAGCTTTTATTAAAATAGTATTAATATATCTTTCCTTGTTTTGATGTATAGCAAAGCCAAGCGATGTTAGGGTATAAATCAGACTACCTTGATAGTCTATAATATTTTCAATATTAATAATCTCTTGCAGTATACTGTTATTTTGAGAATATGTTAAAATAGAATTAATACATTCATCATTACATTTGAATATGGCTAAGCTAAGTAGTGTTAAAGTGCGTCCACCACCTCTTGGAAATCGTATGATGTATCCGATTGTAAGAACTTTTAGTAAATCATTCTTTGAAGCTGATTCCAGGATATTACTGATGCTCCTTCTATTCCGTATGGCCTTTCTTAATTGAAAATACAAAATTCGTTGTTTTTGTGTTAAGTTTTTGTGATTCAACATATTTCTTATAACCCCATTTTAAAGTAAGTGCAGTTTATGTTAGTATACACTGATAGAAGAAATTCTATCATATGTTATGGAAAAATCTACAATGATTAATGAGAAGATCGTAAGAGAGAGCTTAAAAAAAGTCATAGAGAAAAAAGGTGGTAAGGATGTTGGCATAGTATCCTCAATTGTTATTAAGGGCAGAGATGTTGGCTTTGCGCTTGAAGTTACTGAAGCGAATGAAGAATTAAGAAGAAATTGTGAGGAAGCTGTTAAAGCGATACCGGGAGTAGGGAAGGTTACTGTAGTTGCTACTGGCCAAAAACAAGCTGGGCAGCAAAAAGCTAAACTTCATATTGAAGGAGTGGAAAATATAATTGTTGTTGCCTCAGGTAAAGGAGGTGTGGGCAAGTCTACGGTTGCATTAAACCTTGCTCTTTCGTTGGCAGAATTAAAACATAAAGTTGCACTGGTTGACGCAGATATATATGGTCCTTCGATTCCTAAAATGCTGGACACTGAAAAATTAAAGCCAGAAATACAGAGTGGAAAAGCAATGCCTATAGAGAAGTATGGACTCTATACTATTTCAATTGGCTATTTTATCGATAAAGACCGCGCAGCAATATGGCGTGGACCTATGATCACAAAAGCACTTTACAATTTGCTAATGGGAACAAAGTGGTCTGATATAAAATATTTAATCATTGATACACCACCTGGAACCGGCGATGTGCATTTAAGTCTGATGGAGAATTTTAGTTTAACTGGGGCAATAATAGTTTCAACTCCACAGGAGCTTGCTTTAGTTGATGCACGAAAAATTTATGATATGTTCACAAAGCTCAGCGTGCCAATTATTGGCATTGTGGAAAATATGAGCTATTTTGTTCAAGACAATTCAAAAATACACATATTTGGAAAAGACGGTGCAAAAAAAATGTCTGAAGAGCTAAGAATAAAACTCTTGGGCAGAATTCCTCTAGATCCACAAATATGTAGTGCTTCTGATTGTGGAGATCCTTCAATGCTAAGTGAGGATTTAGTAGGGATTTATGAAGGCATTGCTAAAGATGTTAGGTCTTTTGTATGCAGTCTATAAAGTTCGTTTAAACTATTTTCAAAATGGGAATGTTCAAAAAAGCATACGCGAAGTTAAGGAAAAAGATATGAGGAGATAGAATAACAAGTTCTCACAGATATATTTTTAGTGAGAGAAGTAACGATGAATAAAATAACTTGCCTATCAAATAACCTCAACAAATTTTTCAATGAAATGGCAATCAATTGAAACAGAAAAGAAAGAGGCGGTTCATCATTCATAAAAGCTATAATTTTGGGCAATTGAAAACTGCAGCAAAGACCTGCTGCAAAAGAGGAGAAATGGTTATATAAAGAGCAAGTAAAAGTGAGGTAAAATGAGCTTAATAATCTAAAAGAACATCCGAGGAATTTTCGAGATGTAACAGGTCTGACAATAGAAGAATTCCAAAAGGTTGTCGAAACCAGAGTGGGAAAAGGTTGAAAAACAGAAGAAATGCCATGGAAGAACGTCAAAATTGCCTGTATTGGAAGGCAAAATCCTCTGTATAATTCTGTATTATCAAACTTATATAACACACCGATTCTTGAGTAACTTGTATAACTCAAACATTTGCCGATTATTCAAGAAAATGGAACCACTTTTGGCTAAAAAAATCTCAATAAAAAAGGACAGGCCAGAAAGAATTTTGAAGATATTAGCAGATGTAACCAATACAACGGCCAAAAGATAGGAAAATTGTCTTATTCTGGAAAGAAAAGAGTAAACACAATGAAAACGGAAATTGTTATAAGAGAAGATGGGCAAATTCTATCAGTGTCACACAGAGCACGATTTTAAGATACGAAAACAGGAAAAAATGTTGCCAAAAGAGAATATAAAGTATGCAGATTCTGGGGTGGCAAAAATTGAGAGTAACGTTGTAATTCCACATAAAAGGTATCGGGCTGACGGATGATCAACAATCGGAAGCTGGCATCATTTAGGTGGAGCATAAAATCCGTGAAATTAAGATTTTATGTCGCATACCTATCGCAATTTTCA
>NZ_QPIP01000024.1 GCF_003344345.1 Wolbachia endosymbiont of Cylisticus convexus
CCGGAATTTAAGTACTGCCAATTATGATGATACATTTGCAAACTTAGTGAGAAACGTGTTTCGCAACCGAGTAGTTGATCATATAAGTTCTCATGAGAACGAGTTTAGAGGTTTTGTTACAGGCAGTTTTGAGAATTATTTAGAAAACATGAGGAAACCCAATACTTGGGGAGGCGAGCATGAAATAAGAGCAATGAGCGAGATGCTTAGCGCAAGGATTAGTGTTTCTGGTGCAACTAGAAGTCAATATGACAACGGGAATATTCAAATACAGTTATTTCATGTTGGCGCACCAGGTAAACGAAATCATTATAACTTTGGTCTTGAGGGAGGTATTGTCGATAATGATGTAGAGCTTGCGAAAGGTTTAAAAAAAGTCATGGGTAAAGGAAAGCCACAAGATTTTGAATTAATACAGTTATTAATAGAGGAAGCAGGTAAAGAAGTCGGTATAAGCCGGCAAGATGAAGACTTTAAGTCTTTTGAACCGAGATTTCAGTCATTTGTGGATCAGATTCCATCTTATTTACACTCTGTAGGAAAAGCAGGATTTTTTACACACTTCTTCTTAGGGAGCTTTTCTACTTTGCTGGACACAGAGGTGGCCAAAAAATTAGGTATCAAGGAGATTTATTTTCGCTTTGATGGTGCAAAGACTTTGAAGGTAGCTGTCATAAAAAATGGTGAGATAAATAGTCAGGAAGATGTAGTCGATAAAGTAAAATTATTTGTTATCTCAGAAAGCGGTTCTCGCACTTACACTCAAGAGTTTGATCAAGGTGAATTAAAGGGAGTATTAGGCAAACATTATTCTTTTATTGAAGATCATTTAGATAAAATTAAAGTTAAATCAATAGAAATTATTAAGGATACCGTTCATCAGGGAAAAATAGTTGTTGACGTAAAAGATAAAGGAGTGGACATAGAACATAATTCTGAAGTTCAGTTTAAAAAAGTGAGAAAAGGGTTATGGAGGGGTCCCGAAGTCGATATAGCGAAGCTAGCTATTTCCAATCAGCGAACAGTTAAAGCGTCTTTAAGGAGAATTCTTGATAAGATTTACACAACTCACTCTGAATATGCAGACTCACTAATCTATGCCAGTAGAGCGCGCGAAGCAGCACATCATGGATTTATGGTAGGTGTTTTCATGAATTTCCACTATAGGTATAATCTTAGAGTCTACCCAGAGCAATTTGCAGGAAGGGGTTATGCAGATATTGTTTTAGTGCCACGTGGTCCTGATCGTGCATTAAATTCTATTCCCATTATTATTGAATTAAAAGCGGGAGCAGATTCTAATTCTACTCCAGATAAGGCTTTGGAACAAGCAGAAAAGTATGCACAAGGTTTCCAACCAAATGTTCAGCGAGTTTTAACTACTGCAGATAACATTTTATGTGTTGGTGTCAATCTTGATCATCCATCCCCTATCTCCAACATTGAAGCAAAAAGTCGTGAAGGAAGAATAGTTCCTTTCTTTCAAGGTATGCTAAAATCCATTGATGATTGGAGTATAAAGGAAATTGACAAAAAAGAATTGAAAAGACAGGTAAAAGATAATTTGGAACGTATCTATCATACGTTTCCTGGCACACCAGAAAAGGGAGATAATCATTATTTCAGTAGGTTTTTACTAGGGCAATCATTATTATTAAGTGAAGATCCAGGAACAAGTTTAAAAAAGTACATTTTTATCTATGGAGATAATATACCTACCGAAGTGCATCCCGATTCTGGTAGACCTGTACGTCTAGTAGTTCAAAGAAACAGAAAAGAATCATCAACTAACCTTGATGCAAGCCACGCAGCTGTAACAATGGTGCTTATTCCAGAAAATACAGGGAAGTTGGTTTATGTAATAAATATTGTTGAAGCTAACAGAAAGGATGTACTAAATAAAGCGCTTCCTCTTGATAGATTAGGTAGAGAGATAGGAGATAGGGAAATAGTTGAATTAGGTCTTAATTTTGACACTAGATATAAGTCAAAATTTGAAAGATACCTTACTGTTAAAGCTAATGAGCCTATTTCTCTAGAGCAGTATAATGAAAGAGGAGTTGATAAGTTTCAAGGTACTTTTAAGAATGTTCCCTATCCTAATGAGTTAAAAGAAACATTTGATAAAGCACTAGATGCTCAGTCTTCGTCAGTAAACGAATATAACAGATTGTTAGAAAAAATTGGAGAGGGAATATTTCCTTTTAAGACTCTCGTTAATAAAGAAGCTCATTTCCAGGGAATATTGCATGGAGTGTTTAGTTATTATAGTGACTTAAAATTACAGGAATCACCAGAAACTAGAGCATTAGTTTTAACTGAGTTTCAAACTGGTAGAGGGGAACGCATTGATATGCTAGTTCATGGTATTAAGTTTGTGGCTCAAGGTGGAAATGCTGAGGAATACACTCCAATAGGGTTGGAACTTAAGACATCAAGGCAGGGCAAAGGAGCTCAAGCTTTATCGAGGGAAGCAAATAATCAAATAGATGAAAAATACAAAAAAGGTGTTACCTACAAAACACTAACAGATGGTGACGAGGTGAAATTTATCGGTGTTGTTTTTGATAAAGGATCTAAGGATCCGAGTAAGCTTATTTTAACAAGTAGGACAAACGAGGAAGGATTTATTTCTGTTGATGTAATTCATAGTTCTACCTTAGAAATTGATCAGCAACCACCTAGAAAGAAATTTAAACCAAATAGTTGTGTAAAGCGAGGTGGTAGAAATAGAAGAAGTATTAATCCTTGTTTATTTTCAAAAGATGATGTGGAAAAGTTTAGTAAAGGAAAGGTAGATGAAAATAATGTAGATAAGATTATAATTGATAGTGAAAAGTTTTTAACTTACATAAAAAGTAGTCAAGATGAGAAGAAAAATGCTCAGCTAATAGAGTTTATTGGAAATAAAAATATTGAAGGTGACTATAAATATTTAGCTGACAAAGTGGTTGGAGATCAAGGATATGAACGCTATATTCAGAATGAGCGTATCAAGGATTTGTATGGTGACACTTTACAGCAAAATAATGATTTAACAAAAAACTCAAAATTAAAAAGTAGGTTAATGAATGCTGCAGGTAGAATACAATTAATCAGGGGTATTCATGGTGCTGCTGTATCATGCACAGATGGAACAGCATTAGATTGTGGATTAAACGTAGGTGGGATAATATGGTCTTTTGCATCTCAGCCAATTGAATATGGAATGGTTAAAATTACTCCAAAAGTTGTAACATCAGCTGAAAAGATTGTAGGAAGGATTATACCGGGTACTTTAGGTAGGCAGACAAAATTTGCTATTCAAATTGCAGGTGCAAAATTTGGAAGTACAATAGCAAAAGGTGCTGCAGGAGCTGTATCTGGTGTATTTGATATTGTTGATATAGGCAGGTCAGCAAACAATCTTGTAGACTGTAAAAATAGAGAAGGTAGTGATAATCCATGTAAAGAAAAGGAGATAAGGGATAATATAGCATCTATATCCTTTTCTGGTGTGTCATTTATTTCTGGTGTTGCTCTTACAGCCGCTAGTATGCCGGTAGTTGGTATTGCAGTTGGGTTTGGGTTGATGGTAGGTTATGGAATTTATAGTGGTGTTAGCAATATTGTAGAGTACGAGAAAAAGTATAATACAACTCATGGAGAAAACTGGCGTATTTTTTGGCATACATTTGCTCTTCAACCTATACCAAAGGATGTACAACATCTTGCAGCCAGAAAGGAAATGATTAATAGTCTGGCTAAAGGAGCGTGGCGAGCTTTAAATAGTAATAACTCTGATAGTCTTATTGCCTATGGTATTGGTCTTGGAAAAGTAAATGGTAATACTCTTCGTCCGGACTATGCAACGATTATGATGAATGAAACAAATGCCAATACAGAAAATCTTTCACGTGTTATACCTGATCCAATTCAAAATGCTACAATGATTTGCTTACCACAGATTACCAATCAAGATTATGAAAAGGGTATTAAAAGTTCTGTTCCATCAGCTAAGTACTATTGTGATAATGCAATGGTTATTAGCCATGATAGAAAAGTAAATGTGATGCAAAAGGACAAAACAATTGTTTATGATTTAATCGGTATAGATAGAGGTACCATTGTTGGAAGCAATGAATGGAACAATAATTTTCTAATTAGTTCAGGTGCAGCAGAAATAACTGGTGGTAATAGTAAGGTAGTAAATAGATTTGTTGTACATGATGTTAACTTCTCAGGTAAAATTATTGGTAAAGGGAACTCTACTAATATACTTGATTTGAGCAAATTGGCAGGAGATAAAGTTATAGTGAATGTTAATTATCGTTTTGAACCTAGTGCTTCCGGACAATTAAAAGTAAAAATAAATGATCATTTATTGATTGATGATTATATCGATAGTAATATTTTTAATTATCACTATGTTGGAAGGAAAAACAAAGTGGATAGGGTGCTATGTATTGGTTATTCTGAACACTTTACTGGAACTGATGATCGTGAAGTTATCATAGATAGTGGCGGTGGTTCTAGTAATAGTGAGAAAGACGTAGTTGAAGGTTGCAAAAAAGTAATT
>NZ_QPIP01000025.1 GCF_003344345.1 Wolbachia endosymbiont of Cylisticus convexus
AATCACAAAATTACTGACTGGAATAAATTTACTGAATTTGCTAAAAAATATGGTGGAAAAACTCTATCGGAAATGGCTAAGCTTTGGAGCAATGTTAGTATCCCAACGATTCATCGAGCTCTTAAAAAAATTGGACTCACACGCAAAAAAAGACATATGGATACAAAGAAAGGGACGAAGAAAAACGCGCTGAATTTTTGAAAATTATAGCAACAAAAGAACCTCAAAACTTAGTTTATATAGATGAGTCTGGCATTGATAACACCGAGGACTACCCTTATGGATATTGCCAGAAGGGACAGAGGTTTTATGCTCTAAAATCTGGTAAAAAAATTCAACGAATCAGTATGATTGCAGCCTTAAACGGCAGGAAAATAGTTGTTCCGTTAACATTTGAAGGCCACTGTAATATGTTAATAAATGGTTTGAGCAGTTTCTGACACCGATTTTGAAACCTGGACAAACTGTTATCCTTGATAATGCTACTTTTCATAAGTCTAATAAGATTACTGAATTTGCTAAAGGAGTTGGCGCAGAAATTTTATATCTACCGCCTTATTCTCCCGATTTTAACAAAATTGAGCATCATTGGTTTGCTATAAAAAACAGAGCTAGGAAAAACATCCCTCTATTCACATCTTTTCGTCATGCTGTTGATTCCGCTTTTCTATAAGCTTTTCGGACTATTATGAAAAGAGCTATAACTTTTTTCGTTTCTATATTAGCTACCTGCTAGCTAACGTTAACTACCAATATCATACCTGAAGAACCCCCCTGGCCATTCTAGAAAATTTAACGCTGAGTACACTTTACTTTTAGCTTCTTCCACAGTGTTTCCTTCTCCTACTATATTTAGCACCCTTCCGCCATCGGAAATCCAATTGCCACTTTCATCCAACTTAGTACCAGCATGAAACACTAATATACCAGGTATGTTTTCAATTTTATCCAATCCTTTAATTACCTCTCCCTTTCGATAATCACCAGGATAGCCTTTACTTGCAACAACTACACAAACTGTAGCTTTATCATTAAATTTCACTATTTTTGTGTTTAACTTGCCTTCTGCAACTGACAACATCAATTTTAACAAATCACAGTTTGGGTCAAGCCTAGGTAACATGGATTGTATTTCTGGGTCACCAAATCTAACATTATACTCAAGAAGCTTTGGGTTATCTTTGCAAATCATTAAACCAGCAAAGAGCACTCCCTTATAAGATGTTCCCATGTTAGTCAGTGCTTGAATTGTAGGGTATATTATTTTTTGTATAATTTTTTGCTCCATATCCTTACTTATAATTGAAGGTAATGAGTACGACCCCATGCCTCCAGTATTTTGGCCCTTGTTATTTTCACCAACTCTCTTATAATCTCTTGCACATCCAAGAGTTACTACTTTCAACCCATCAACAAGAGCAAAAAAACTTACTTCTTCTCCAATTAAAAATTCTTCTATGATTATTTCTTCACCTGATTCACCAAGATTTTTCTCCACTAGCATTGAATCTATTGCTGAAAAAGCTTCATTTTCTGTGTGGCATATTATGACGCCTTTCCCTGCTGCAATTCCATTTGCTTTAATTACAAGTGGCAATTTTATTCTATTACTACACACAAAATTTTTAGCTAACCTTTCATCAATAAAACGCTCATACTTGGCGGTTGGTATACCATATTGTTTACATAGTTCCTTCGTAAAAGACTTTGATGCCTCAAGTTTTGCAGCTGCCTGACTTGGAGCAAAAACATTTATTCCCTCTGCAGTTAAATCATCAGCAAGCCCATTAATTATTGGTTGCTCTGGACCAATAATCACTAGCTCTATATTTTCTCTCTTGCAAAATTGTGTAACATCTACTGAATCTTGAATATTTATATTCACAAGAACTCCAAAATTTTCCATGGCCGAGCGACCAGGAGTAACATATAACTTAGTCAAGCTAGGAAACTTCTTTAGAGCCCAAAGTAAAGCATGTTCACGCCCACCAGAACCTATAACCAAAACCTTCATCTTTATTTCCTCGCTTTTCTATATGTCAAAATTATTATTTGCTTATAACAGTATCATTATTCATATATTTTTGCAACACGTTTGGTATTGTAACCGACTCATCGGAATTTTGATAATTCTCCATTATGGCAATAATAGTTCTACCTATAGCTAAAGCTGTGCCATTTAAAGTGTGCAGGTATTTTTTGTTTTTCTATCAGTTTCCGAGAAGTATTTAGTGTTCATCCTCCTTGCCTGAAATGCACCACAATTTGAGCAGCTTGATATTTCTCTGTATTTATTTTGCTCAGGTAACCACACCTCTATGTCATAAGTCTTTTGTGCAGCAAAGCCCATATCGCCACTGCAAAGCAGCATTACTCTGTATGGCAATTCTAATTTTTTTAATATCTCTTCAGCAACACTCGTCATACGCTCAAACTCATCATTTGATTGGTTTTCAGTTGTGATGCTTACCAACTCCACTTTACCAAATTGGTGTTGCCTTATCATGCCCCTGGTATCGTGACCTGCACTACCTGCTTCTTTACGAAAGCACTCCGAATAAGCAGTAAAACGAATAGGCAGTTCTTTTTCCTCTACTATTTTATCAATAACCAAATTTGTTAAAAACACTTCACTTGTGGGAATTAATCTCAATTCGTCGGTAGTTAAATATGAGTCATCAGAAAATTTTGGTAGCTGACCAACATTATACATCGCCTTGTTTTTCACTAAAGCTGGGTGATACACCTCAGTATAACCAAACTCATTTGCATGAGTATCAAGCATAAAATTTATTAATGCTCGTCCAAGCTTAGCTAATTGTCCTTTTAATATTGTAAATCTTGATCCAGAAATTTTTGCTGCTTGCTCAAAATCCATCAAACCCAACCTTTCTCCAAGCTCATAATGAGATTTTGGTGTAAAATCAAATTGCCTTTTTTCTCCACACCTTCTAATTTCTATGTTAGAGTTTTCATCCGCACCTATTGGTACATCTTGCGAAGGGACATTCGGTAAATTAGATAAGGTATTCATTAACTTATCTTTTTCTACCTGCTCTTTTAAACTAGCTGCCTCTATCTCATTTGTGATGCTTTTTGATAACTCTATTTGCTTTTCACAGGGGCTTTTGTTCATTTTAAGCTTCTTTATTTCTTCTGTGACTTCGTTGCGTTGCTTATTTAAAGCTTGTAGTTTAGTAGTCAGTGATCTTTTTTCATGATCAATACCCAATATTTCTTCTGTAGTAAATTCTTCCATCCCCCTGCTTTTCATTGCTTTTTCAAATCCTTCAGGGTTTTTGCGTATATGTTCTATATCATGCATATATTGTGCTATTACTAACATCATTACTGTACTTCAAAAGTTTCTAACATTCAATATTTTTGCATACAATGCAGATAAATGCTAATATTGATTTTACCTCCAGAATTTGCTAGAATTAATTAACGTAAAATATAATATGTTAGGCATCATAGAAGAATACAATGAATTTAAAGAGAGTACTCACTTCACCAAACTTAAGGATGGTGGAAGATTTGCTATCTACGCTTTTGGTATATATCTAGCAGCTACATTTACTGTTGGCTGTTTGGGGTTGATAATAGGGTCTACCCTCTTAACTTTACCACTTGCTATGCTAATTTTTCATCCTGTAGCTTGGATCTTAATGGGAATAGTGCTTACAGCGATATACAAAATGGTTGTTGAGCCCTTATTTCACTGGGTAAAGGGTTATGTTGATGGAAAAGGAGCTTCAAAGGAAAAAGAGAGCAATACTAAAATTGATGAGCTGTCAAAATCACCAGAGCAAGAGCAGGCTGTAAATAATCAAGGAAATCCAAAAACTCCAGATGCAGATAGTGGTATTATACCAGGCAGTGAACCTGTCTCAAGCAACAATAGTCGTAGAAATTCTAATGCTTCAGGAGATAGTGGTTTAGGTGGCAAAGAGTTTCATGAAGATCTGCAAACTCTTATGCATCAGACAAATCTCAAAAAGTATGATTACTTGTTGCAGCAACATGATGTTGCTCATATTGCAAGAGTGAGATATGGATATTTAGAAGTCTCCACGAATGATGTATTTTTCTCTATCCCTGGTGACGTGAACTCGTTAAACGAAAGGTTGAAAGAGTATAAAAGTAGAGTAGAGCGAGAAAATTTAAAGAGAACATTTACTGCAGTTGTTAATATAGGAAATTATCATTGGGTAACATTAGTCGTTATATATGAACCAACAAATAAACAATTTAGAGCTTACTATTGTGATTCATTTGGCACTCAATTACCAAATAAGGTTGATGGAACAGTAAAAGATAATATAACTCTTGCTAATGATTACTGCGGAATGTGTGGAGCCTTTAGGCAATGAAATCGGCGATTTGATACGGGAAAAAGAAAATAATCCAGATAATGTTAGCCTTAAGGAAAGAAAAGATGATGTTCAAGAAACATTGAATTGTGCAAGAAAAGATAAAAACAAATTAGCTAGTAAGCAAATTAATGGTGATTATATAGTAAGCATATTGCAGGAAACATTAGAGATAGGAAATAATGATAACATAAGAAGCTCACCAACTAAGCAGCAAGAAGATGGCTGTAATTGTGGAATATTTGCTTTAGAAAATGCTCATAGGATTACGGAAATGCTCAACGAGGATAAATCATTTGATGAAATTGACAGAGAGTTATCAAAATACAAGCCTAATCCGGAACAATTGCAAAAAAAGAGAAGAGAGTTTACAGAAGCACTTATGAAGGATGAAGAGTGGGAAACTATTGCTGAAGGTGGAATTTTACACGATACTCTACAGCAGCTTAGTCTTGAAGATAGTAAGAAAGAGGAAACACAACCTGCCACAAGTTCATTTGTGCAAGATGCTATTATAGCAGCTTATAACAGTATCAAAAATGCATTTTTTAACAACTAAGAGCTTATGTCCCTCCAAGTAGGAAATTTGACAATTGACTCTCCGGTTATTTTAGCTCCGATGTCAGGAGTTACTGATTATCCATTTAGAAACATTGTAAAGAAACTTGGTGCAAGTTTGCTAGTTTCAGAAATGATTGCAAGCAGAGCTATGATCATGCAAACTCGCCAGAGTATGCAAAAAGCAAAAGTCGATGAATCAACCGCTGTGCAGCTTGCTGGATGCGAGCCGGATGTAATGGCAGAAGCTGCAAAATTAAATGAGGATATGGGCGCAAAAATCATAGATATAAATTTTGGTTGTCCAGTTAAAAAAGTTGTAAATGATTATGCAGGGTCAGCACTAATGCGTGATGAAAAAAAGGCCGCTAAAATAATCGAAGCTGTAGTTAAGGCAGTGAATGTGCCAGTTACAGTGAAAATGCGTACTGGATGGAATGATGAAAATCGTAATGCTCCGCGTTTAGCAAAAATTGCAGAGGATTTGGGAGCTAAGATGATTACTGTACATGGAAGAACAAGGGCGCAGCTTTATAATGGTCAAGCAGATTGGAAATTCGTTAGAAATGTTAAAGAGCAGGTAAAAATTCCGGTTATAGTGAATGGTGATATTAAAAGCTTGGATGATATTCAAAACGCGTTCAAAGAATCAGGAGCAGACGGAGTAATGATAGGTCGTGGTGCTTACGGCAAACCTTGGTTGATTAATCAAGTAATGAATTTTTTAAGTGGAGGTGAAATTTCTGAACCGACAGCCTCAGAGAGGTTAAGCATAATACTCAAGCATTATGACAGTATTCTTGAGTACTATGGAAACGACATAGGAATAAAGATAGCCCGCAAACATATAGGCTGGTACAGTAGTGGACTTAAAAATTCATCTGAATTTCGTGTAAGAGTAAATAGCATGACAGACAGCACAGAAGTAAAAGAAAATATAATCAATTTTTTTAATTAAAAAAAGTTGATTCAACATACTGTCTCGTTAGCTATATTCAATTCGACTGATCATAATGTGATGCCACCATACTCTCTTCTTCACCAGAACTTAAATGACAACCATTATCCCCCAAACATTTCTCGTCATAAGTTTCAATATCAAAATATTTTTCATACTTATCTATATTCTCACAAAGTGAAAGTGCCCTCACCTTATTCATAATCAAACCCGTACCAGCAGGAATTAATCTTCCTACTATAACATTTTCTTTTAATCCACTTAAAGGATCACTCTTTCCGCAGAATGCTGCTTCCGTCAGTACTTTTGTTGTCTCTTGGAAAGAGGCAGCAGAAATAAAAGAATTAGTTTCAAGACTTGCCCTAGTAATCCCCTGTAGAATAGGGAGATAATGAGCAGGCCGTTTGCCAGAGTTATTCATAGCACCGTTTTCTCTATCAACTTCCAGCTTGCCGACACTTTCGCCAACTAAGTACATAGTATCACCAGGGTCAGTAATTTCCACTTTTTGTAGCATTTGTCTTAAGATCACTTCTAAATGTTTGTTGTCTATGCGCACACCTTGTAACCTATAAACTTGTTGTATTTCAGAAATCATATAGTGTGCTAAAGCTTCTAACCCAAGCACACGTAGAATATCATGAAGATCAGGGTCACCATCCATTAATAAATCACCTTTACGCACAAAATCACCCTCATTGACTATCACATGCTTACTTCTTGATATCAGATACTCAACTGGAGAAATCTGTTCATCTACAGGTTTAATTAATATACTGCGTTTTCCTCTACGATCTTTCTCAGAAAACATTACACAACCATCTATTTCACTAACGATAGCATGCTCTTTAGAACGACGTGCTTCAAATAATTCTATAACCCTCGGCAAACCACCAGTAATATCACGAGTTTTAACTGACTCTCTTGGTGTTCTTGTAATAACATCACCTGCATGAACCTTCTGACCATCCTGTACATTAAGCACTGCACCAACCGGTATAAAGTAACATGCTTCAACACCACTTGCGAGCGTTATTACTTCGCCATTATCATCAAGGAGCGCAATACGAGGACGTAAATTAGCTCCACCAGAATACAATTTCCAATCTTTTACTACTCTATTTGATATTCCTGTAGATTCATCCATCACTTCAGTGATCGAAATTCCATCTTTTAAGTCCTTATAAGATATTGTACCAGTCTTTTCCGTAATAACAGGTAATGTATAAGGATCCCATTCCGCAATTTTATCACCAATTTTTACTAACTCACCCTCATTTATATAAAGTTTAGCACCATAAGGCACACTGTGCTTCAATTTTTCACTACCAAGGCTATCAATTAAGACGACTTCACAGGAACGGCTTATCACAATTTTATTTCCGTTTCTATCTATAATTATATTACTATTATTTAATTTTATTCTAGCATTAATAGAAGCTATAATATTTGAGGATTCAACACCTCTAGTCATTACTCCACCTATATGGAAAGTACGCATCGTTAACTGAGTACCTGGCTCCCCAACAGATTGAGCAGCTATTACACCAACTGCTTCGCCTATTGAAACAATTTTACCAGTTGCAAGATCTCTTCCATAACATAAAGAACATATACTGGAACTCACCTCGCAAGTCAAAGGTGACCTAATTTTTACAGCATCAAGACCCGCAATGTTGATTTGCTTTACCTTATCTTCATCAACTAATTCCCCTGCTTTTACTAATAACTGTTTTGTTACTGGGTTATATATATCATTTGCAGCTGTTCTACCTAGCACAACACTCTCTAGAGATGCAACTATAGTACTTCCCTCAACTATAGCCCTTACAATAAGACCATTTTTTGTTTTGCAGTCATATTTTGTAACTATGCAATTTTGAGATACATCAACTAAACGACGAGTTAAATACCCAGAGTTTGCAGTTTTAAGTGCAGTATCGGCTAAACCTTTACGTGCACCGTGAGTAGAATTAAAGTATTCAAAGACATTCAACCCTTCACGGAAATTAGAAATTATAGGCGTTTCTATAATCTCACCAGAAGGTTTAGTCATAAGCCCTCGCATTCCTGCTAGCTGCTTCATCTGGGAAGTAGAACCTCTTGCACCGGAGCTAACCATCATGTATATTGAATTGTACTTACTATTTTCATCATATACAGATATCGCTTTTAACATATCATTCGCTATCATATCTGTGCACTTAGACCACTCATCTATAACCTTATTATACCTCTCACTTCTAGTGATTAGCCCATCTTGATATTGTGCAGAGAATTTCTTAATTTCACCCCTTGTATAATCAACATGTGTAGCTTTAGTCCCAGGTATAACCATATCGCAACGACTAAAAGAAGTACCGGAAAATGTAGCATACTCAAAGCCAAGTGTCATCAATTTATCAGAAAATGCCACTGTAGCACTTTGACCACAATTACGATATACCAAATCAACTATGCTAGTTATTTCCTTCACTGTTAATACCTGATTTATTAGATCGAAGCTTAGATTCTCATGTTTAGGAAAAATCTGCCATAATATTAAACGTCCAGGAGTTGTACAAACAATTTTATAGTGAATGTTTCCATCGTTATTAATATACTCCATTTTGCACTTTATATTAGAATGAATATGTAGAGTGCCATTGTTTAAGGAATGCTCAACTTCACAAAAAGCACTAAAAAGTGATAAGCTATCTTCCTTAAGTTGCTGTAGAGTCAGATAGTATATACCAAGTACTATATCTTTACTAGGAACTATAATTGGTCTTCCATTAGAAGGACTCAAAACGTTATTTATTGACATCATCAATACTCTAGCTTCAAGTTGAGCTTCTAATGAAATTGGCACATGCACTGCCATTTGATCACCATCAAAGTCAGCGTTAAATGCTGTACAAACAAGTGGATGAAGCTGTATTGCTTTACCTTCAATAAGGACTGGCTCAAAAGCCTGAATACCAAGCCTATGTAGCGTAGGCGCTCTATTTAGCAAAACAGGATGCTCTTTTATTACTTCTTCAAGCATATCCCAAACTTCTGGCTTTTCTGCTCTTATTAATTTACTAGCAAATTTAATAGTTGGAGCTATGCCATATATCTTAAGCTTTGAGTAAATAAAAGGTTTAAATAACTCAAGAGCCATTCTTTTTGGTAATCCACACTGATTTAGTTTTAAAGTTGGACCAACAACTATTACAGAACGTCCAGAGTAATCTACCCTTTTTCCTAAAAGATTCTGACGGAAACGACCTTGCTTTCCTTTCAGCATATCACTAAGAGACTTTTTATATCCAGTAGCGCCAGCTTTATTTATCAGAGTATTACGACGACTATTATCAAAAAGAGAATCAACTGCCTCTTGTAACATTCTTTTCTCATTACGAATCATAATCTCAGGAGGATTTAAACTTAACAATTTTTCCAATCTCCTACTTCTATTATTAATACATCTATAATGATGATTCAGATCAGAAACTGCAGGGCGACCACTTTCAAGCGATACCAAAGGACGCAAGTCAGGTGGTAAAATAGGTATAGTTGTAAGTATCATCCACTCAGGCCTGTTTCCAGACTTGATAAAATTTTCAACAATACGCAATCTCTTTATAATTTTCTTTCTTCTCATTTCAGAAGCAACAGACTCTAACTCCTGTCTTAAATTCTTTCTAATTTCATGTAAATCAAGGTGCGTTAGCAGTTCTCTTATAGCTTCAACACCTTGCATAGCTACAAAGCTATCGACCCCATAGCTATCTTTAGCTTCATTATAAGCTTTCTCACTAATAATTTCACCTTTTTCGAAAGAGGAAACAAGAGGATCTATCACAACATAATTATTACTATATAAAATACTCTCAATATCTCTCAGAGACATATCTAATAATGCTCCAATTCTTGAAGGAAGTGACTTCAAAAACCATATATGAGTAACAGGAGATGCAAGCTCTATATGACCCATTCTCTCTCTCCTTACTTTGGAAGATGTAACTTCTACTCCACATTTTTCGCATATACGGCCCCTATATCTCCTTTTTTTGTACCTTCCACATAAACATTCATCATCATTGACAGGACCAAAAACTTTAGGACAAAATAACCCACCTTTCTCAACTTTGAATGTACGATAGTTTACGGTTGAAATATCCGTTATCTCTCCACAAGACATACGTCTAATACTTTCAGGGCTAGCAATGGAAATGCTAACCTCATTAAAAGATTGTGCAATGTTAGTATGGGATATATCTTCAATTACTATGCCATTTTGCTTCAAATCCACATTTAAACACAAGGAACGCAGCTCTTTTATCATCACATTAAAGGATTCAGGAATTCCACATTCAAAATTACTATCACCTTTTATTATCGACTCATAAATCTTAACCCTACCATTAATATCATCAGACTTCACAGTTAACATTTCCTGCAAAGTATAAGCAGCACCATAGGCTTGCAATGCCCAACATTCCATTTCACCAAAACGCTGACCACCAAAATGAGACTTTCCTCCAAGAGGCTGTTGAGTAACCAAACTATAAGGTCCTACTGAACGCGCATGAATTTTACCATCTACTAAGTGGTGCAACTTAAGCATGTACATGTAACCAACTGTAACTTTGCGGTCGAACTTCTCACCTGAACAACCATCATATAATACAACTTGCCCAGAGTTATCCAACCCAGCAAGTTCAAATAGCTTTACTATTTGTTCATCTTTTGGACCTTCAAATACAGGTGCAGCAACAGGAATGCCATTACGTAATTTATGCGCAAATTCAATGAGATTATTATCGCTAATATCATGAATATTATTACAAACAGATACATTACTGCCACAACTATAAACCTCAGTAAGGAAGTTACGTAAACTGCTGTGTGCACCCTTACAAGAGTTAAAATAATTCTCTACTAATGTAGTCAATTCATTATTTAGTTCATCCTTATTAGGCATATCTAAAATAGAAGCTGTTATTTCATCATCATTAATATCCTCAATTTTTTTATTATCAAGATATGCTGCTGCAAATTTTACAAAATCATCATCATTAAGAGATTTAATTCCCTCACAAAAAGCACGTTTGATTTTATTGATCTCGTCAAGAATATTGCCTACTTTTTCTCCTAATTTTTTACAAGCCCAACCTACATGCGCTTCCAATATTTGCCCTACATTCATTCGTGAAGGAACGCCAAGAGGGTTAAGAATAATATCAATAGGAGTACCATCTTCCAAATAAGGCATATCTTCCACTGGAACAACTCGAGAAATCACACCTTTATTTCCATGTCTACCAGCCATTTTATCTCCTGGTTGCAGACTATGTTTCACAGCAATGAAAATTTTTACTGACATTGACACACCCTGAGGTAAATCATAACCTTCATGTAATTTTTCTACTTTTTTCTTAAATTGTGCTATTGCATTTGATATCTTTTGATTAAAATCCTCTTTTAAGCTCTCAACTTGCTTAGAAATAGATTGGTTTTTTAATCCTATACCCCACCATACCTCACGTTCAATAAAATTAATACTTTCTCGATCTTGAGAGCCAGAACTAATAAGAAGTTTTTTCAATTCATCATAGAAATATTGACTAATAACATTGATTATATGGTCTCGCTCTTTCTCAAAGTCATTTACCTCTTTTTGCTTAATGAGAAATGCCCTTTCATTTTCTTCTCCCCCCCTGCGTGTAAAGACTTGCACGTCAATCACTGTCCCTTCAATATCCGGAGATGTATATAAAGAGGAATCCGCACAATCAAATGACTTTTCACCAAAAATTGTCATTAACAGTTTTGTCTCAGGAGGCAATGAAAGAGAATGCTTAGGTGTAACTTTCCCCACCAAAATATAGCCTGGACCAACTCTTGTACCAATTTTCACTATACCACTATCATCCAAGTGATAAAGATTTTCTTCATTAACACCGGGTATGGCACGAGTTATTTTTTCTGACCCTAAAGGAGTATCATGCACAACACATTCAAATTCTTCTATATGAATAGAAGTAAAGAGATCTTTTTTAACAACTTCACTAGAAATAATAATTGAGTCTTCAAAATTATAACCTTGCCAAGACATAAAAGCAACTAGCAAGTTTTGACCAAGTGCCAATTCACCATTATTAATAGCAGGACCATCAGCTATCACATCACCTTTCTTAACACAATCACCTACATGCACCAGTGGTCTCTGATTAATACAAGTATTATGATTAGAACGCTGAAATTTCCTTAGATGATAAATATCTACATCCAAGTAGTTAACCCCTTCTTTATCAAAAACACGTATAACTATAGAGTTACTATCAGAGCTATCAACTATGCCATCACGTTTTGCTAAAACTACAGCGCCAGAGCCAGAAGCTACGAAAGACTCCATACCAGTAGCAACCAAAGGAGCAGTAGGCTTCAATAAAGGTACAGCTTGACGTTGCATATTTGAACCCATTAGTGCTCTATTAGCATCATCATTTTCTAAAAATGGAATTAAAGAAGCAGCAACTGATATTACCTGCTTAGGAGATAAATCAATGTAACTCACTTGGTTACTACTTACCATGACAAAAGTACCAGCATATCTACAGTACAGCATATCATCAACAAAGCAATTGTTTTCATCAAGCTTTGCACTGGTATCAGCTATATAATATAAACCTTCATCTATAGCAGACAGATACTCAATTTGATCAGTAACAACCTTATTCACTACTTTCCTATAAGGACTTTCAATAAACCCATATTTATTAATACGAGCGTATATAGCCAAGCTGTTAATTAAGCCTATATTTTGCCCCTCAGGAGTTTCAATAGGGCAAATTCTTCCGTAATGAGTTGGATGAACATCACGCACTTCAAATCCCGCCCTTTCTCTTGTTAAACCACCAGGACCTAACGCCGACAACCTTCTTTTATGTGTTATTTCAGATAATGGATTAGTCTGATCCATAAATTGAGATAATTGAGAAGAATTGAAAAAATCTCTTAAGACATTGGTTAACACTTTTGGGTTTATAAAATCGGATGGAGAGACTTTATCTAAACTAGAAGTAGACATAGAATCAACTACTGCCCGCTCCAATTTTAATAATCCAGTTCTAAATTGATTTTCTATAAATTCCCCAACTGAACGGACTCTTCTATTTGCTAAATGATCAATATCATCTACAGATCCTTGACCATCACGTAACAATACTATTTTTCTTATAATTCCAATAATGTCTCCATGTGTTAAAGTAGTTAAATTTTCGTCATAATTTAACCCAAAGCAAGAGTTAAGTTTTAATCTACCAATATTAGACAGATCATAATATTCTTGATTGAAGAAAAGATTATGGAAAAATTCCTCTACTATCTCTAAAACAGGAACTTCACCGGGACGTAAAACTTTATATATTTCGTATAGCGCATTCTGATAAGACATATTTTCATCTAAGAAAAGTGTATTTAATATATAAGGTCCAACAGAAACATTATCTATGTTCAATACTGATATTTTATCTATAGATAACAATTCAAGCTTTTTTACATCCTCTAATTTTATAGGTTCACCAGCAGATAAAACTTTTGCAGAACTAGCACTATCTATTAAATCTTCTGCAAGAAATAAATCACATATAGAATCAGAAGGCACCAGATACTCTTTCAATCCATCTTCATGCATCTTTTTGGCTAGCCTTGCGGTAATACGAACATTAGCTTTAAGCAGGATATTACCTGCAACATCCCTTAAGTCAAAAGGCAATCTAATTCCCTTAAATTTATCAGGAGTGAAAGGTACTTTCCAACCACTTTTATGTTTTACATACTCTACTTTTTCATAAAATTTATTAAGTATATCATTATTTGATAGGCCCAAAGCCTTTAATAAAACTGATATTGGCAATTTTCTCTTTCTATCAACACGGAAATACAAATGATCTTTAACATCAAACTCAATATCAAGCCAAGAACCTCTATAAGGAATAACTCTGGCAGAATAGATCAATTTACCAGAATTGTAAGTTTTTCCCTTATCACTATCAAAAAACACTCCAGGAGATCTATGCATTTGTGAAACGATAACTTTTTCTACGCCATTAATGATGAAAGTGCCATTATCAGTCATCATAGGCAGCTCACAAAAGCGAACTTCTTGCTCTTCAACAGATTTTATAACAGTTGCAAATTTAGAATGATCGCCACTCTCTTTAATTGATTTATATTCATCAAGAGAAACACCATCCTGCATAATAGCAAGACGTATAGAAGCAATAACCTGAGCAGAAAAAGTTATACCACGTTTTATACATTCAGATTCATTATACTTAAGATCATCTACCCTACAACTCATAAACTCGATAGTAGCCCTATGCAAAGGATCATTTATTGGAAAGATTGTATGAAAGATAGCTTCAAGCCTTTTATTATCCTTACTATTAGAACTAAAGGAACTATATGATTCCTTTTGAACTTTAACCAAATCTAACAAAGAATCTTTTAAATCAATCGACCTGGAATAAGAAACTCTAGGAACAAAAGCACTAAAAGCACACATATAAGAAGAATCAATCATTAAAATACCTTCAACTAATTAAAAGAGCTATATCAACATAAAATTAATATACTAACACTTTATTCAAACTCAACTTTAGTTGCTCCTGCTTCAATAAGTTTTTGCTTTATTTTTTCTGCTTCGTCTTTAGAAACATTAGCAATCAAATCTTTAGGCAAAGATTCAACCAACTCTTTTGCTTCTTTTAAACCCAATGTAGAATTAACCTCTCTAGTAGCTTTAATAACTCCTATTTTTTTGCTCGCATCAATTTCTTTAATTACAACTTTATACTCAGCTTTTTCTTGAGCAGCAGGAGCGGCATTATCACTAATAGGCGCCCCAGCACCAACAGCTCCACCAAGAAAAGAATTAGCAGGCAACCCTATTTTCTCTTCTAGAACTTTTACAAGTTCAGAAGCCTCTATTAGTTTTAAATCTAATATTCTATTAGCTAAATCACTTATTACATTACTCATAATTACCACCTTACTTAACAACAAATTTATTTTTTAGAACTATAATAATCCAAAACTCTCATAAGCCTCATAGAAGATGAATTAATAGACAACGCCAATCGAGCAGGAATATCATAAGATATTAAACGCATAATTTTAACACGTAATTCATCCAGAGAAGGCAATTTAGCCAATTTATTAACATCTTCCACTGTCAACAATTCATTTATATGAGCTGCACAAATTACAGACATTTTTTCTTTATTAGTATTAACAAAATCAACTATTAATTTTGCAGCTTCTACTATGCCACTAGAGTATATAATAGCAACAGGACCAGAAAATTTGCCTGATAAATAAGAAAATCTGCCAGTCCTTTCCAAAGCTAAGCAGGCTAGAGTGTTTTTAACTACCAACATCCCACTCATTACAGACTTTAGGCTATTCCTAAGAATTAATGAATCATTAACATTCATAGACTTAAAATTTACCAATATTAAGAAATCATTATTTACAAATATATTCATTATGCTCTGTATAAATTCATCCTTATCTTTACGCTTCACGGTACCACTCCCCTAAATTATATCTTCTATTTTGTTTATTTTATAAGCTTTACCCATAGTTGAATTTAAAAAAACACCTTTAAAGTAAACTCCTTTTACAGAAGTAGGTTTATTATCTTTAATTACTTTAAGAAAGGCTTTTAAATTTTCCAATAAATTATCAACATCGAACTTAACACTCCCTAACTTACCATGAATAATACCACTCTTATCTGTCCTAAATCTTATTTGACCAGACTTAATAGTTTTAATAGCCTCCTCAACATTAGAAGTCACAGTACCAAATTTAGGATTAGGCATCAGCCCTTTAGCACCCAATATTTTTGCAATAGGAGTAATTTTTACAATAAAATCAGGAGTAGTGATGCACCAATCAACATCCAACTTTTTACCTTTTTTATTTCTTCAACTAAATCCTCTCCCCCTGCAATATCAGCATCAGCTTTTTTAGCTTCTAATAAATGCTTACCCTGGGCAAAAACAGCCACTTTAATATCCTTTCCAATACCTTTAGGTAAAACTACTGTACCACGCACCTGCTCTTCAGATTTACGAGAATCTATTCCTAAATTGACTGCAATATCAATTGATTCATTAAACTTTGCTGAAGCAAACTCAATAATCTTCTTCAAACACTGCTTAGGATTATCATTATATGTATTCATTTACCTAACCTTCCACAACTTCTATACCCATAGATTTTGCAGTGCCTACAACCATTTTCACTGCTGAATCTTCATTACCCACTTTCATATCAACCATCTTGCACTTTGCCACTTTAATTATAGCAGACATAGGTAATTTAGTCACTAATTCTTTACCAGGATTACCAGAACCTTTAGTTAATTTAGCCTCCTGCTTAAGTAAATAAGCCACAGGCGGACCGCTAACAGTAAAATCATGAGAGCGATCATCCTTTATGGAAATTCGCACTGTTACTAAATCGCCTACTTTATAATTAGCGTTAGCAGCGCTAGTAACTTTATTAAAAGCTTCACAAAACTTAGGAACAGGTATACCACGTGGACCAAGTACTGAAGCAATTTTCGGTCCTGGAACTGCTTTCCCAGCTTCCATAAGTAAGTTAATCTTAGCAATTATAACACTCATAACTACTCCTCTATTTTTTCAACTTGAGCAAAATCAAGCCCTATTATTGTTGGCTTACCTAAAATCGATACTTCCACATTAATAATTTTTTTCTCATCATTTACCATATCTACCTTACCAGTAAAATTTTGAAAAAGACCATCATTGATTTTCACTTTTTCACCTTTCTCATAACCATAACTTAACTTTTTCGTTTCTTGAGCATTGTAAAGCGCACTACACATTGAGCGAATCTCATCATCCGTAATTACCTTTGGAACATTAGCATTTTTCAAAAATCCATAAACCTTAAGAGATTTTGGTATATTATTGATAAAATTCAATACCTCATCACATAAATTCACGTATAAAAAACATAACCAGGAAAGCATTTCCTCCGTGCAGCAATTTTTTTAGATTTTAAGTCCATCTCACTTAATTCTTCACAAGGAATAAAAACCCCATTAAAATAATTGTTAACACCCAATCTCATAGAATTTTCTAATATATGTTGGCGCACTTTCTCTTCATAATTAGAGGCAACTCTTAAAATATACCACTTATATCTATTAAATTCCTTGCGTTTTGAATTTATCTCATCATCTAAAATCTCCTCAAAATTACCAGACTCGTCACTACAAAATCCAATCATTTGATTCAAAATATTTTTGCTTTCATCACACAGATGCATACATATATATACTTCACATAACTCTTTTATATTAGACTTTGAGTTATATACTATCTGATAAGGAATAAATACCTCCTTAAAATAGACAGTATTGCTTACCAATTCACGTATATCTGATTCATACCCATAATCAACTTTAATGATATACCATTTATATTCACATTCCATAAATAATTCCAAACAAAGCCTTAATTATGTAAAGAGACATAAAATCCACGAAACAGAAGAAAATCGAAAAACATAATATAACAACTATTACAACAAACAGAGATGACAATACCTGCTGTTTTTTTATCCAAGCAATCCTCCTTATTTCTTGCTTTATATCACAAAAAAAACCACATAAATTTTTTAACATTTCTACCATAACATTAATGCAGGAGCGATAGGAATTGAACCTACAACCTCTGGTTTTGGAGACCAGTGCTCTACCAATTGAGCTACACTCCTATAATTCAAATCTTACTCCAAAATTTCCGAAACCACACCAGAACCAACAGTTTTACCACCTTCTCTTATCGCAAAACGCAACCCCTTATCCATTGCTATTGGTGCTTGCAATTCTACTTCTACACTCACATTATCTCCTGGCATTACCATCTCCTTCCCATCTAGCAATTTTATGCTCCCAGTTACATCCGTTGTCCTTAAATAAAACTGTGGCTGGTAATTCGCAAAAAATGGTGTATGCCTTCCTCCTTCTTCTTTCTTCAATATATATACCTCCGCGTTAAATTTCTTATGCGGCGTTATTGTCCCCGATTTTGCTAATACTTGCCCTCTTTCCACCTCCTCTCTCTTTGTCCCCCTTAGTAATATCCCCACATTCAGCCCCGCACTCCCCTTATTCAGCAACTTCTTAAACATTTCTACACCAGTACATATCGTCTTTTGCGTCGCTTTTAGACCTATTATCTCTATCTCATCACCTGTTTTTATCTCTCCCTTTTCTATCCTTCCCGTTACTACCGTCCCACGCCCCGATATCGAAAATACATCTTCGATTGGCAATAAAAATGGTAAATCTACAGGCCTTGATGGAACCTCCACATATTCATCTAATTTTCCCATCAATTTGTCTATTGATTTCTTTCCATATTCACTGCTATCATCCTCCAGCGCCTTGAGTGCTGAACCAACTATCACAGGTACTTCATCCCCCGGAAATCCGTACTTGCTCAGCAACTCTCTCACTTCCATTTCCACTAAATCTATCATATCAGCATCAGCAACATCAGCTTTATTTATGTATACCACGATATATCCAACACCCACCTGCTTTGCCAGCAATATATGCTCTCTCGTTTGTGGCATTGGCCCATCAACCCCCGACACCACCAATATTGCTGCATCCATCTGTGCTGCACCTACTATCATATTCTTTACATAATCAGCATGCCCAGGACAATCAACGTGTGCATAATGCCTTTTTTCCGTCTGATATTCAACATGCGCTGTTGCTATTGTTATTCCCCTCTTTCTTTCTTCTGGCGCTTTATCTATTTGATCATATGCTATAAAGTTCCCGTAATGTTTTGTTATTGCCGCTGTTAACGTTGTCTTTCCATGATCCACATGTCCTATCGTTCCCACATTTACATGCGGCTTGTCAAATGCTTCTACTACTGCTGTCATAATT
>NZ_QPIP01000026.1 GCF_003344345.1 Wolbachia endosymbiont of Cylisticus convexus
GTACCGGTATCTCCTTTCTCACCCATATCGCCTTTTATTCCTATGGCTCCATCTGATCCTTGAAGACCTATATTTCCTTTGTCACCTTTAGGACCGGATATACCTTGTACTCCATCTGATCCTTGAGGACCAATATTTCCCTGTTCACCCTTTGTACCTTTTGTTCCATCCATACCTGGCTCACCTTTATTGCCTTGAGGACCTATATCTCCTTTTAATCCATTTATACCTGGCTCACCCTTGCTGCCTGGAAGACCTTGTGTACCATTGAAGCCCCTCAGACCTGGCTCACCTTTTATACCTGGCAATCCATCTTCTCCTTTAGGACCTTGGACTTCTCCTGGATTTTTCCTTAGTTCTTCTGAAATGCTTTGTGTTAGCTCGGTATTATTTGCAAGTTTTTCTACTAATGTATCACTTAGTAACACATCTGCTAGCTCTTGAATTTTGTTATCAGCTAGTGCAATGGCTATTCCTGTGTGAATATCTTGATCATCGATAATTCTTCCTGCAATTTGCTGCTCTAATACTAAATCTCCGTCTTGATTACGGTATTCAAGTACCTGATTAGCAATGGTGCCATTATTAATTAATTTTTGTACAACTTCTTCAGGACTTGCATTTACACCGCTATCCCCTCTATCACCTTTTGGTCCAGGAGCTCCCGGTGTTCCTGGAGCGCCATCTACTCCTTTAGAACCTACTGGACCCTGCGGACCAGGCATTCCTGGTGCTCCATCTGCTCCTTTAGGGCCCGGGGTTCCATCTTTGCCAACTTGACCTGGCGTTCCAGTATTTCCTTTCTCACCCATATCGCCTTTTATTCCTATGGCTCCATCTGCTCCTTGAGGACCAATATTTCCCTGTTCACCCTTTGTACCTTTTGTTCCATTCATACCTGGCTCACCCTTATTGCCTTGAGGACCTTGAACTTTTCCTGGATTTTTTCTCAACTCTCCTGCTACTCCTTCTTGCAATGCTTGGTCATTTATCAAGATTTTTTTACCTTGATCATCTTTCGCTTCTAGCACTGCTTTTCCTAGCTCATCTACTTTAGTGTTAAAGAAGTTATGAACAATATTTTCAACTGTTGTTTTTGCTGCGCCCACATTGCCTTTTAATTGAGTATACTTAAGTAAATGCTCAGCCAAATTTTCCTTATTTATTTTTTGTTCCACCATGTGGAGAGCTTTTGCTTGCTCATCTAAACCACTATGCGATAGAAGGTACTTAGCAAGTCCCCACCCACTCACCTTATCTTCTACAAGAGTATTAGCCTCTTCTTTGTTCATACTGCTTCTATCAACAAGTAATTCGGCAAGTTTTTCTGCAAATTTTTCATATTTCTTAAAGGCCATAGGATCGGGATTATTTTGTTGTGTAGCATCGCTTGTTATTGCGTTTACAATATGTTTTGCAATTTCTTCCGCTTCCTTTTGAGAAAGTTTATGTACTACTCCTTCAGTGAGTTTTGCTTCATCAACTTTATTCATAAATTCCTGTGGATCGAGATTAACTTTACCAGCAACCTGAGTTGCAAGATTTTCACCATTGCTGTCCTTTGTATTAAGCACTACGTTTCCTAGCTCAGCTTTTTTACTAGTAACTAATTCTGTTGCAATTTCTGTAGTACTTGGGGTATCTCCTTTCTCACCCTTTTTACCCTCTGGACCTTTTGCACCTGTTGGACCACTACTACCTTTTGGTCCTTCATTACCTCTATCTCCCTTCGCTCCACTTTGACCTTTTGGACCTATATCTCCTTTTATACTTAATCCTGGTTCTCCGGGCTTTCCTTGCATACCTACCCCTGGTTCCCCCTTTTGACCCCGCAGGTTAACAGCTTCCCCTTTCTCGCCCTTTGGTCCTAAAGCACCTGGAAGACCTTGCTGACCCCTTTGACCTGGATAACCTATTATTCCATCTTTACCTGGAATACCAGGGAAACCTAACTCACCTTTATAACCTGGAGGACCAGGGAAACCTCGCTCACCCTTTTGGCCTCGAGAACCTAGAAAACCTCTATCACCTTTGAAGCCTGGAGGACCTTGTATACCTTTATCGCCTTTTAATCCATGCGCACCTGACGCTCCAGTATCTCCTTTGTTACCTTTAGGACCTTGAATTTTTCCTGGATTTTTTCTCAATTCTTCTGCTACTCCTTCTTGTAATGCTTGGTCATTTATCAAGATTTTTTTACCTTGATCATCTTTCGCTTCCAGCACTGCTTTTCCTAGCTCAGCTTTTTTACTAGTAACTAATTCTGTTGCAATTTCTGTAGTACTTGGGGTATATCCTTTCTCACCCTTTTTACCCTCTGGACCTTTTGCACCTATTGGACCACTACTACCTTTTGGTCCTTCATTACCTCTATCTCCCTTCGCTCCACTTTGACCTTTTGGACCTGGCTGACCTATTATTCCATCTTTACCTGGAATACCAGGGAGACCTGGCTCACCCCTTTCACCTGGTTCACCTTTGGAACCATCAAAACTTGCTTCACCAGACATACCTGGCTCACCTTTTAGACCTGGGAGACCTGGAACACCAAAGAGACCTGGGAGACCTGGAGGACCCACTACTCCACGGTTACCTGGAATACCAGGGAGACCTTTCTCACCCCTTTCACCTTTGGAACCATCAAAACCTGCTTTACCAGGGAGACCTGGTTCACCTTTTTGACCTGGAGGACCTTGTACACCAGCACGTTTTAATCTTTCAATGTCGCTTGCTAAAGCTTTAATTCTTTCTTCTAAATTTATATATTCTTTAGTGTTCACATCAACCTCCAAAAAGTTGTCAAAATTTTCTAAGTTATAATAATAAGGATATGGACCTGGGCTATTGTCATAGTAATAATAAGGATATGGATCTGGGCTATTGTCATAGTAATAATAAGGATATGAATCTGAGCTACTGTCATGCTCATATCTCAAATGACCGGGGTGTAAGTCATGAAATCCTTTGCATTCACCATCTTCATCTGATATGCAGCCAACATAATTATTGCCTAACTTTTTTGCTGTAAAATAACTATCTTGCGCTTTTAAGCTCTTTATTTCATGAAAATGAGATAACTTGAAATTATTATCCTTGTGATCGAATATTGGAATAACGTTATTCAATATGTAAACCTCGCCACTAGTGGTATCATATACATGAACGCTCTTATAGTATCTGTATTGCGGTTCCTTAGAAGACCAGTTTCTTGCTTGTATTGTAAGCCTTTTATCAGGCGAATTTTTAAGATTTTCTAAAATAAGACTGATATTTTTGCTACTAATTATGTCTTTTGGATCTATTAAAACCTTGCTATTTTCTAGCAGTTCATAATTAGCACTACATTTGTTAGCATTATATGTGTAAACATGGATATCATTTGTGTAATTTTTAGGTATATGATCAATAGTAGCTATAATAGTATCTTTGGTATCATAGTAATAATAATAAGATTTATCAGAGGTAGTAACTAAAGCTAATTTGTAATCGTTTCCTACCTTTTCTAGCTTTAGCCGTAGCCCTTGAGATAAGTCGTGTAGTACACTTGTCACGTTATACTTCAAATCCAGAATTTGAAAATCCTGATTAGTAGGTTGTTCAGTGATAATGTAAGATATACTAGGTAGGCTAAGTGTTGTTTTGTCATTTACTCTTATTTGAGTAGTTGTTACATAACGATTACTGCAATCTTTTTGAGGAACATCTTCCTTTTCTAGTTTAAAACGCATCTCCACCTCCCTTTGCGATTAGATATAGTTAATTTACAGACGTTAATTATTGATTAATAATGATGATAAGTAAATATAATTATACTCTATGCTAATTTAATTATAAATTGACTTGTGAAAGAAAGCTGTTCTTTTCTGTCATTCCAGTACCTAAACAGTAGTTACTCACAAGCAAAAAAGCTAACTTATGCTAACATTCGGTGAAATTGTGGATGTCATTGTCTGGGCATTGGCATCTGTTATGTCACAAAAATAAATGTTCATTATAATTGTAATTAGCTATAAGCATCAAAAACTTTACCAATCTAAAAAAGATAAGGTAAGTCCAGAATTTAAATTAATAATTTACTAATGCTTGGCTAAATATAGAGAAAATTGCTATAACTTTCACTAAAATGAATTTTATTAAAAACACCCTTATCGTTATGATAAAGGGTATATAAGAACCTGTCAAGCAATTTCTTATGACTTAGATTCGATGATAGAATACAATGTAAAATAGCTACTTCTTCAATTTTATTGAAGTAAAGAACTGGTTTCCATTGCGGTAAATGAGCAACATTATTGAATCTTTGCCATTTTTCTTTACTACTGAATCAATTTGTTTTTGAAAATCATTAGTGTTTTCAATATCGATTCCATCTAATTGGATAATGATATCCCCTTTTTTAATAACACGCAGTGTGGAATTACTATTACTATCTACACTGGTAACTACTACACCTTTTGTGGGTGCATTATTTTTTAGTTCTTTTGGCAAATTTGAAACGGTTAAACCACTTATATAACTAGATGTTGATTTATTTTCTTCTTGATTATTATCTAGATCATCGTTTGCAGATTCCTCGATTACAACCTTGATATTGACTTCTTTACCCTTTCTAAGTAACTTAGTTTGTACTTTTTTCCCAAGTTCAGTTCTTGAAACCATTTGCGGTAATTGTGTCATTCTATCAATTTTTTTACCGTCAAATTCTAATAATATATCACCTACTTTAATTCCTCCTTTCTCTGCAGGACTACCCTTTACTACACTTGCAACTAGTGCACCTTTGGTGTCTTTTAAACCCAAGGATTCAGCAAATTCTTTTGTTATAGGCTGAACCTGCACACCAAGCCAACCATGTTTTATTTTTTTGCCACTTTTTAATGTGTCAATAATTGACATAGCTAGATTAGATGGTATAGCAAAGCCTATACCCACGTTACCGCCAGATTCAGATGGGGAATAAATAGCAGTATTAATGCCTATAACTTTTCCATTTAGGTGAAATAATGGTCCCCCTGAGTTGCCTCTATTGATTGCAGCATCAGTTTGAATAAATTCATTCATAGTACCAATACTAATGTCTCTAGATCTTGCGGATATAATTCCTGTGCTTACAGAGCCACCCAAACCAAATGGGTTACCTATTGCAATAACTGCATCACCAACCCTTGCTGTATCAGAATTACCAAATGCAACAAAAGGAAGATCTTTATCAGAATTAATCTTAAGCACAGCAAGGTCAGTTTTTGCATCGTAGCCTAAAACTTCTGCTTTGAAGTAAGTGTTATCGTTCATAGTAACTGTGATATCTTGGGCGTTTTTAATAACGTGATAATTAGTTACTATTATTCCACCTTTATCTATAATAAATCCAGAGCCAAGCAACACCACCTCTCTGTTAACGCTAGGGCCCCTGTCCATAAAAAACTGATCAAAGTGCTCAAAAAATTCTTTAAAATCATCAAAGAAATTATTTCTTGGTGTAAAAGGAATTTTAGTTCTATTGTTATTTTCTTGCTTAACTATTTGCTCACTTGAAATATTTACAACTGCAGGAATAAGCTCTTCCACTATATCAGCAAGTCCTTGATATACAGGGCCCGCAACCGTTTTTGTGAACACATTAGCATATGAAGAAAACGCAATTAGAAAGTATGCAAATATAGATAAAATAAATGCTTTACTTCTCATAAACTATTTCCACCCCTTGTTCAAAATATCTAAGAAATTATTATTTGGTGAAAGCACGAATTTAGTATTATCCTTAGCAAAGGATTTACTGTAAGCGCTCATAGAGCGATAAAAATTAAAAAACTCTTCATCAACCTTAAATGCCTCATTATAAATTCTAGTTGCTTCAGCATAACCGCGACCTCTTATTTCATGCGATTCTTTTACTGCACTAGAGACAATTCCCCTTTTTAATTTATCAGCTTTTGATCTAATTTCCTGCCCAGCTTGTTCTCCTTCTGCTCTAATTTCTTTTGCTTCCTTTTCTCTTTCAGTTTGCATACGGCGGAATATTGCAGAACTATTTTCTTCTGGCAGATCTGCTCTCTTAATTCTTACGTCTATTATTTCTATGCCAAATTTTTCAGCTTCAGAATAAACTCCATGCTGGATTAATTGCATGACTTCTGATCTCTTTTCATTTAATAAATTAATCAATGAAAATCTTCCTATATTCTCCCTTATGTGAGCTTCTATGACAGGATATAATCTTCTAACTAGCCCTGATTCATTTTTCACAGTTTGGTAAAAAATGATAGGATCCACTATTTTATATTTTGCATAAGCATCTACTATGATACGCTTTTGATCTGCAGTTATCACTTCTCTTGGGGTTTTATCAGGACTTAGATCTAAAACTCTCTTATCAAGAAACTCTACGTTATTTATAAACGGCAACTTAAAATATAAGCCGCTGTTCCTAACATCTCTTACAACCTTACCCAGCTGTATAACTATCGCTTGTTTTGTTTCTTCTACAATAAACATCGAGTTAGATAAAGCAATCAATAAAACAACAAATATGAAAACAAAAACGATTTTAATATTACTACTCATGGCTATTTCCCTAAATTTGTAAGAGGTAAATAAGAAAACATACCTTTCAGATCATCTGTTATAACAAATTTATCTACCTTACTAAAAATGTTTTCCATAGTTTCAAGATAAATACGATTCTTAACAAGAGAAGGGTTTTGTCTGTATTCTTCATAAAGAGATAAAAAGCGATTTGCATTACCTTTTGCTTCATTTATTATTTCATTCTCGTATGCTTCTGCATCTAATTTTATCTTTATTGCTTCACCTTTTGCGCGAGGTATAATATCATTACTGTAAGCATATGCTTCGTTTATAGTACGTTCTTTGTCTGCGCGAGCACTTTGTACATCTCTAAATGAGCTAATTACTTTTTCTGGTGGGTCAATTTTTTTCATTTGAACAGATAAAATTTCTATCCCCATTTGATATCCATCAAGAATCTGTTGCAATAAAATTCTAGTATCTCTGGAAATTTCAGCTCTACCTTGACCTTCGAGTGCAAAAGAGATCGTATTCTTACCTATTATCTCTCTCATAGCACTTTCAGCAGCATTTTTAACGCTGAAACCAGGTTTATAATCCCGCACTTTAAATAAATAATCTTTAGCGTCTCTAACTCGCCATTGGATCTCAAAATTAACGTTGACTATGTTCTCATCTCCGGTGAGCATCACACCTTCACCACGATCTATATCTCTCCCATAAGAGCTACTTATCCCAATTTCTTCACGATTTACTTCCTTAACATTCACTTTAAAAACCTTACCAATAGGATAGGGAAAGTGATAGCGCAAACCAGATGTTTCTGTATCAGAATATTTGCCAAAAGTAAGTTCTATGCCTTCTTCGCTAGGATGAACAATATAAAAGCCAGTACAAACATAAAGCAGCAAAATAATGAAAATGATGAAATAAGGTTTTTTGCCTCTATTTCTGGTGAAGCCATTAAAAAAGCATCTTATATCAGACATAGCTTTACTTAAAATATCTTCATTATTGGAACCTACCGGTTTCTTGCCAAGATTCCAAGGATTATGCTCATCCATAAAAATTATTGATTTTATAACTAATACGCTGATATTACTTAATCTTATCAAAAAATGCAAAACTATTTTATTTACAAATTAATTATCAGAGCGAAAGGTATGATCATACACTGCCTTTTCCCTGTATGATATGGTCGATTCTACAGAATTTGCTGGCTTTTTGAATTCCTTATTGTCATTCTTGAGATGCACTATGTCCTCGTGAAAACTACTATGATTTTTTAATAATAAAAACGCTAGAATTGTAGTAACTAGTAAGATGAACGCTCTTTTTCTATACCTCATACAATCTTGACATTAATGCCAATAAGCCAAATTTCGCTTATCTTTCAACAGAGTTAAAAGACAGGACAAGTATCTTTAGTCTATATTCACAACTTAATTTTGTTTACAGTCTTAGAGGTAGCATTGTTCAAGTAAATAGATGTAGATATTGCTAAACAAAAATATGACAACTTCTCACCTCCGCTCAAACAATTTTTCAATATCACTTAGTTTCACTTCTATATAAGTTGGTCTGCCGTGGTTGCATTGTCCAGAATGTGGCGTTTTTTCCATTTGCCTCAATAATTCATTCATTTCCTCCAATTTCATCTTCCTACCTGCTCTAATTGATCCATGACAAGCAATTGTGGCTAGTATTTTATTTACTTTATCTTCTATAGGCAGTGTATCCTCTATTTCTGTTAATCTATCCACTATATCAATGAGCATCTCCTTCACATCTATTGCTCCTAAGATTGCAGGGACTTCTTTTACTATGACCTTATTTTCTGATTTAATTTCAATATCAAAACCCATTTCGAAGAGCTTATCTTTATAAATTTCAATCATCTCCATTCCAGCTTGATTATTGATTTTAACTGTTTCAGGCAAAAGCAATTTTTGTCTTTTTATACTTGATTTTTCTTTTAAGCACTCGTATACTAACCTTTCATGGGCTGCATGCTGGTCTACTATAATTAATTTGTCTTTTACCTCGGCAATAATATAAGTGTTATAGACTTGACAGTGTGCAAACCCAAGGGGATAGTCCTCTATCAAATCAGTTTGTTCCCTTTCTAGAACTATAGTTTCTGTTTGTGGCAGAGACTTTTGCATACCAGTATAATCAAACGATTTTGAATGCTCTGACAAGCTTTTTACCTCTACATTTGGAGAAGTAAACTCTCTCATTAACTGATTTTCAAAAGGACTTATTTTTTTTTCATAAAATTCTTTTTGAGTACCAAAACTCTCTGTTGTTGAAGTAATTGGACCACGCGCTGGAATGACATCAGAGGTACCTATTCTTGTTGATAATATTTTTATTAGCCCTCTTCTCACTATTTCATACATTAGCCTCTTGTTCTGAAATCTTACCTCTGATTTGTTTGGATGCACATTTACATCTACTTGATCATACGGTATCTCTAAGTGCAGCGCTGCAAAAGGATATCTATCACTTGGAATAAAGTCGTGATACGCATAACGAATCGCACCAACAAGTAGATTGTCCTTAATAGGCCTTCCATTGACAAACGTATGGACCATATCAGACTTACCACGATTGACAGTTGGTCTACAGATGTGTCCTGTGAGTTTAATGCCGTCTTCTTCTTCGTTAATTTCCAGGGAATTATCCTGAAATTCTTTTTCTACTTCACACAGTCTGCTAAATAACGAAGCATGCTTAGCATATTTCAGAAGCCTTTTATTCCCGGAAGTAAGAGTAAACCCAATACTATAGTTGATCATCGCTAAATTATTTACGATATCAATGATGTTCTGCGTTTCCGCCCTTTCAGTTTTTAAGAATTTTAATCTATTGGGAGTAGCAAAAAATAAGTCTCTTACTTCAATATGCGTGCCTTTTAATAAAGAACAAGGTGTAACCTCTCCTATTTTTTCTCCCCCCTCATAGCTTATAGACCATGCTTCATCTGCTCCATTTGCCTTAGACGATAACTTTATTCTACTTACTGCTGCAATTGAAGGCAAAGCCTCTCCTCTAAAGCCAAGGTACTTGATTTCTATTAATTCACTATCACTTAATTTTGAAGTAGCGTGACGCGTAAACGCAAGTTTTAAGTTATTCTTCTCTATTCCACTTCCATTATCCATCACAGTAATAAGATTGCGCCCACCACTCTCTATTTTAATTTCTATCTCTGAACTTCCAGCATCTATTGCATTTTCCACTAATTCCTTTACTACGCTTGCCGGCCTTTCTATTACCTCTCCTGCTGCTATACGATTTATAGTTTTCATGTCTAAAAGGATTATTGCCATAAGCTCATTATAATGTTGGTTTCTCTTTTACTGCTTTGGTCTGTTTTTCTCTCCATTTTTTTTAATCTACCTGCAATTTCACTGTTAGAAATCGATAATATGGATGCTGAAGTAATTGCAGCATTGCATGCCCCACTCTCGCCTATAGACATTGTTGCAACTGGAACACCCTTTGGCATCTGCACTATAGATAACAGACTATCTAGCCCATTTAATTGCTTGCTGTGCACAGGAATACCGATAACAGGTAAATAAGTAAGCGACGCAGTCATACCAGGCAAATGAGCTGCCCCTCCTGCACCAGCTATAATAACCTTAAAGCCTTTTTCTTGAGCAGACTTAGCAAAATTAAAGAGTCTCTCTGGTGTTCTGTGTGCGGATATTATAAATACATCATGTGAAATTTCCAATTCTTTTAATAAATTAATAGCATGAACCATAGTGCCATAATCCGATTCGCTTCCCATAATTATAGCAACATCTTTTTTCATTTTTGCTGTATTCAACATAATTTTATTTACTAACTAAATAGTGTTTCAGAAGCAACAAATATTTAAATTACATTGCGAATATAATATGACATTCTCATTAAATAGAAATTTTGGAAATTGAAATTAATCTCTATATTACAATATAGAGATTAATTTCTGATATAGTAGTCTGTTCATAATCCTTTCAAAAGCAAAGCGATGGAAGCCAGAAGAAGGTTTGTAGGCTAGTATTGAGTTTTCACTCGCCACAATTGTCTACACTTTTCTAAAAGAGTATTCGGAACCCGCCTTTTGACAATACAGCAAAGATCTCAACAGTTGCATTCTTTTATTTGAGTTGAAAATTTTTCTCCAATATAGCCTGAATCGATCAGTATGTTTTTGATTCAGAGTTTTGCATTTTCGACCATTCTAAGAACCTGTTAAAATCTTTTTAGGGGTAAAGCAGTAAAAGCAAATGTGCAAGTTAGTGTTAAGTTTCCGCTCGCCACAGTCTTCTACATTTTTCCAACCAAGCAAAAAATAACCCATCTTTTGGTCCACTGACAACCACTTTTTAGAATGTATAGCACTCCACAAAATATGCCCATACAAATCAACTTTTCTTGGTCTTGTTTTCTTCCTGCTGCTCTCCAAGATTAGCCTGATTTTTTCAAATTGCTCTCGACTTATATCACTTATTTTACATAGATATACCTCATTCTTAATCTATGCTTATTTTACCTCATTATCTAGAGATTCTTAACAGGTTCTTACAGCGCTATGCCGTTGTCACATAAATTGCATGTTTGTCTATCAACTGCACTGAAATCTTTTTACATAGCCTTTTCTTTTGCCATTATCTGCGTTTAACACTTTGAGTACCAATTATGTATAAGCTGTTTCCGACCATTGTTTCTTCGCAACTACTTCTTTCATGCTCCAAAACACCTTTTTTACTTCCGCTATGCTTTTCACTTCATTTTTTAAAATAATCTTGCCATTTTGGAAACTCTGTTAGCCCACTCAAAGTAACTTTTTAGAACCTATAACACTCCACAAAATACATTATAAGTCTTTTTGGTTCTGTTTTTTCTATAGAGCTCTGCTCAACTCTTTCTCTACTTATCTTACTTTGTTTTCATGATTTATATACTCTATCCCTGACCTTATTCCTTTCTTGAAACCATATACAATCTCTAAAACGAGTTTGTAAAATGATTATTTCTATATTTTAAACTTTATAGTTTTAATTTATTCTTTCTATTAGTGATTTTTTTAACAAAATAATAATTTAAAATTACTAGTATTTTGATAGAGATATAGTCAACTTAAAATTTTAAGTATCAGTATATCATTATAGTTATTGACAAATTATATAATATTAATATATTGGTATATTAAATATTATGATATAATATTTAATAAAGCTAATTGGTATGTGAGAGTAAAAATTATGGAAATAATATCATTAAACAATCTGGATAGTACAGAAATAAAAGCAAAGTTGCTTTACATAATAAACAAAATTGTAGAAAAAAATACTTGGACTCAAGCTTGTGCGGCTGAGAAACTTGGTATTGATCAGCCAAAGGTGTCACAAATTAAAAATGGTAAAATAGATGGTTTTTCTTTAGAAAGACTGTTAGGGTTTTTAAGAAAGCTTGATCATGAAATAACAATTACAATAACAGAAAATCAAGCAGTAAAAGCTAAAACAGAAAAAGTAGAATATGGAGTTGCATCTCAATAAATACGCAGTTGACATCTTATTTTTTGTGATATAGTATAAAGCTTATCAAGGTGGTGTTTTATGGTTGAATCTATTGTAGAAAAGTGTGTAGAACAGGTGCATAACCGTTTTAAATTGGTTCTGCTGGCAAGTCAAAGAACGCATGATTTAAGTACAGGGACAAGCGATCCAGTTCAAATGGTTAAGTTTAAAGGGCATAAGGACACTATAGTTGCTTTATATGAAATAGCAGAAAAGAAGGTAGATACTCATGAGTTGTTTAACCTTTTGGTGAAAAGGTGCAAGGAGTACATGAAAGGAAATATGAATAATGCTTACAGTCGTAGTCCAAGTAAGCTAGCCAGTTTGTTAAATTTTTCTGATCATCAATTTAACACAGATCTTGATATAAGTCAAGGAAGCCAAGATGATGAAATAGATGATCAAGATAGCGGTGAAAAAGTACCAATTTAGAAATCTGCAGAGGTTATATAGTTTATAAATGATTAGCATTGCTATCTATGCACTTTTGTTCTGTATGAGTGTAATGTTATGTTGTATAGTGTTTAGATCAAGTGATGTATACAATAAGGTTTTAGCATTCAATAATTTTTCAACGCAAGTAGTTTTACTCATAACAGCAATATCAATCATTCTTAACAATTTCTTTTTAATTGATATAGCACTACTGTATGCTAGCATTAGTTTTATATCAACTATAGCACTAATGAGATTAATGTTGTTTTGATAATTTATGATAGCATCCATTCTCATATTTTTAGGTGTTTGTTTAGTAGTCATTTCAAGCGTAGGAGTAATAGTATTTCCTGATTTCTATACTAGACTACATGCTGCAGGTATTGCAGATTCTAGTGGCGCAATGTTGTTGTTGATTGGTTTTGCTTTGCAAAATAAATTTTCAATCAATACTATTAAAATTATATTATTGATTTTTATAATATGGATAGCCAATGCAACTAACAGTTATATTTTAGCGCGTACTCATTATAAAAGTAAGGACTATTCAAGAAGATTAAGATGCTGGAAATACTAAATCTAATATTACTTTTGCTGTTACTCACGGTTACTATTTTTATAGTCCTTTCAAAACACTTAGTTGTAAGTGCTGTTCTAATGTGTGTATTTAGTTCACTTATTGCACTTATATACTTGATTATGAATGCGCCCGATGTTGCAATTACTGAAGCTTCTGTCGGTGCAGGACTGAGCACAGTCTTTACGTTTGCAGCACTCTCTTTGATAAAGAATCACAAAGTAAACTTATCTCATAGCCCCATAACACTTTTTTTTATGTTGGTTTTGACTGCATGTTTATCATACTTTATGATTCAATTGCCAGATTTTGGCAGTCATGATGCTCCAGTCCATTTGCATGTTGCTCCTTATTATATAGAAAATACTGAAAAAGCTACTGGTATTCCTAATATAGTGACAGCTGTTTTAGCAAGCTTTCGTGGCTATGACACGTTTGGAGAAACTATAGTAGTTTTTACTGCTGCACTTTGTGTAATATTAAAGGAAGAAAAAGAAGGTGATTAAAGATCCGATATTAAGTGTAGTAACATTTTTGATGATACCTTTTATCACTTTGTTTGGTTTATACATACAATTTCATGGTGACTACACTCCAGGTGGAGGTTTTCAAGCAGGAATAATTATTGCCTCTGGGATAATATTATATTCAATGTTATTTGGCATATCTACAACTTTAAAAGCAATACCTTACTCTGTGATCAAATTTACTAACGTGCTAGGTATTTTAACCTATGGGGGAACGGGTATTATAACAGTTTTACTTGGCCAAAATTTTTTATCTTATAATATATTATCAACTAATAATAGCACAGGTCAAAAATTGGGTATTTTCTTAGTGGAGCTGGGTGTAGTATTTACCGTCTGCTCTTCCATGCTAATCATATATATAAGTTTTGCTCGTAGGAAAAAACAATGACCCTATATAATTATATAATCATTACTATATTAATGGTGCTAGGTTTGTATATTATTATAAACGATAAAAATTTAATCAAAAAAATGATAGGGTTAAGTGTCTTACAAGCATCTATTTTGTTATTTTACATATCTCTCGGATACATAAAAAGTTCTTTGCCTCCTATATTGACTTCAAATTTTTATTTATATAGCAATCCTATACCTCACGTTTTAATGCTTACTGCTATAGTGGTTGGAATTGCAACATTTTCAGTTGGATTGTCCATAGCAGTAAGAATGGAGGGAATAATTGATTAAGAAGAGTGTGTATAAATTAACAGTATCTTAAACTATATGAAGTAGCAAATAACTATGAATTAAGAATAAAACTATAAGCTTGCTCATTGTAAGTTTATTTGATAATAAGAAATAAACTTTTAAACTATAAAGGTAATGATGTCAACTATTAATGATACAGAAGATAGAAAAAAAATTATCAGAGCTCTTGTAACTAAAGGTATAAGGAAGGGTGGTTTTATCACCTTTGATGATATAAATGATAAGTTGTCAGATGAAAATTTTTCATCTGATTTTATAGATGATACTATATCTTTATTGCAGGACTCTGGAATTAACATACTTGAAAGTAGCGAAGATGAGGAAGAAGCTCCTTCTAATAGTGATAGTAGCAAACTTGATGATAACGAGACATCGTTGAATACTAATGCAACTTTAGTGCAAAATGATGATCCAGTAAGGATTTATTTGCAAGACATGAGCTCTGTAAAGCTTTTGTCACGAGCAGATGAAATTGAGATAGCAAAAAAAATTGAGTCTGGAAAGCATAACATGTTATGTGCAATAATTGAAACATCAGCGGCATTCAATATGATAAAAATGTGGCGTGATGATTTAAGTGGGGGAACTTTTTTACTGAGAGAAATTATAAATCTGGATGCAATTTATAATTCTGATTTTAATGTGGTACCCAAAGAAAAAAGTGAAGCTGAGGATATTCCTGAAGATGCTAAAGACTGTGTTGATGATGAGGAAAAAGGTAATGATGAAAAGGGAAATGAGAGTGAAGATATAAGTTCAGTGAATTTAAATATTTCTGTTCTTGAAATGGAAAGTGATTTATTGCCAAAGGTTATAATGGCATTGGATGAGATAATCACTTTAACAAATGAGGCATTGATATTGAAAAAAAATTCTAAAAGTTTCTCTAGTGAGCTAGAAAATTTATATAATCAAATATGGTCTCTAGCATTACAAGTTAAGTTTAGTGATGCTGCTATTGCAAGAATTACACAAAAACTTTACGAAATAAATAGATTAATTGTGCTTGAAGAAGCTAATCTTATTGCTGAGGCTAGAAAGTACGATATTGATAGAGAAAGTTTCTATAATGTTTATGGTGATGTACTTTTAAAGCACGAGTTGAGAGAGATAAGTCTTCTAAAGATCAATGAAAACCAGTCTTCTTTTACAGGTAAATTAAAAAATAAATTCTTAAGGTTTATAAACGATAACTATGAGCATATAGCTAGTGCCTTAAGCAGTATTAAGCATCATGTACAAGGAGATAACGTGCAAGAGTTTAAGAAGCTAATCAAGAGAATACAAAAACACGAACGAGAAGTCTCTGAAGCAAAACAAGAGATGATTAAGGCTAACTTAAGGCTAGTGGTTTCGATTGCTAAAAAGTATTCAAAAAGAGGTCTTGATCTGCTTGATTTGATACAAGAAGGCAATATTGGTCTTATGAAGGCCGTAGATAAGTTTGATTATAAACGTGGATATAAATTTTCGACTTATGCTACTTGGTGGGTAAAACAATCGATCACTAGGGCAATACCTGAGCAGTCTAAAGTAATTAGAATACCAGTTCATATGGTGGAAATTATCACTAAAATCAATAGAATATTAAGAAAGATAACTCATAGAACGGGTAGAGAGCCAACATTAGAGGAATTAAGTATAGAATTGGAGATGCCGATAGAAAGAATACGCAAAGTTATGAAAATAGCAAAAGATCCGGTAAGTCTTGAAGCTCCAACAGGTAAAGATGATAATAGTACCTTCGGTGATTGTATAGAAGATAAGCGAGTTTCTAAACCAGAGGATGCTGCAATACTTGCTGACTTGCGCGGTATTACGACCAATGTTCTTGCAACTTTAACACCAAAAGAAGAAAGAATTCTAAGGATGCGTTTTGGCCTTGGTAAAGATGGGAAGGAGCATACTTTAGAAGAAGTAGGAAAAATTTTTAATGTAACACGTGAGAGAATTAGGCAAATAGAGGCAAAAGCACTGCGCAAGTTGAAACATCCAAACCGCGCTAGAAAATTTAGAGGGTTCTTTTAAGTATACGTGTCAAGTTAAGAAGAAGCTGATTTTGCCCGGAAAAAGTGGAGAAAAAGTCAGAGCGTTTTTAAAATAAAACGTTTTTTCAAAAAGGTATGATATGAAGGAAATACACAATAAAGTTTAAAATGGGGGTTGTAAAAAAGTTGCACTGCTATTTTTCTCTTTTTATGAATCTAATGAAACAACATGCTAATCTACGGTAAATATTATGACAAACAAAAATGACAATTCTAATTCAAAGTATAGAAATTTTTATGTTCTGGGTGATAGTTTATCCGATAATGGTGCAATCATTAAAATTTAAAATAACTTATCCTTTGTAAGAAACGTGAAATTTAGTTCCCCCTTTCATCAAGGAAAATTTTTAGTAATGGTCCTACTGCTGTTGAATATGTAGCAAAGTATTTAGGTTTAAAAGAATTTAAGCCGAGATGGAGTTACTCATTTTTTGGCAAATGCCACGAACAGCAAGGTCACAACTATGCGGTTTCATATGCAACAGCATCTGAAATTCTTGACCTTATTTTTTCTTATTTCTTCAATAAATTTCGTTGTAGGGTCGAGAGCTGGCGCGCCTCCTTTAGGGTTTGGTGGTTATTCCATTCGCTTTCGTTGAGGACCTCAATCCAAAATTCCCATATTTACGTTTCCAGCTCCCGCCTCATCAAACGCAGCATGCGGTTTTCCCGCACTACGCTTTCCTAGCAGATTCTTACCAAAGTTTATAACATATTGTACTGGTTGTGCTTTCGGTTCATAGTATCGTATTCTATAGTCTGAATACAGACCAAGTTTATCTATCCATTCCTTACTCCACCTCTTCCAGCCAAATCCTTTTCGCATTTTCCTGGATCTCATTAAGTTGCGTCTTGTTTTCTTTTCTACCCATTGTTTAACGTAGTTGAAGCTTCGACTTGAGTTCCCAATTCTAAAGTAGTTTGTCCACCCTCTCAATATTGGATTGATGATTTTTATCACCTTCCCTATCGGTTGCGA
>NZ_QPIP01000027.1 GCF_003344345.1 Wolbachia endosymbiont of Cylisticus convexus
GTTCAAAAAAGTGTGTCAAACCGAAAAAAAGTAATTTATATCAATTTAAAAATGGAGGTTTGACAATGAGTCAAAAAGTAGTAAACAGAACTAACGGATTGGTAGATTATAAAGAGTTGGAAACAAATATCCTGTCGTCTATACGAGAAGGAAGACCGTTGACAGGAAAGGAGGGAGCATTAACACCATTTATAAAAAAGCTGCTGGAGGCGAGTCTAGAAGGTGAAATAGAAAACCATTTATTAGCTGAAAGTGAAGAAAATAATCGCAGAAATGGGAGGAATGGAAAGACTTTACGTACAAGTGCAGGTTCATTTGAGCTGTTAACGCCAAGAGATAGAGAAGGAAGTTTTGAGCCGCAAATAGTCAAAAAAAGGCAAACAAGCTTACATCCAGAGCTTGAAACGAAGATTTTGAGCACATTTGCCAGTGGTATGAGCTATAGAGATATAGCGTCACACGTTGAGGAAATTTATGATCACAAAATATCGGTAGCAGAGATATCAAGTATTACCGACAAATTACTGCCTATAATCAATGAATGGCGTAGTCGTCCACTGCAATCAGTATACCCGATAGTATTTATGGATGGGATGTTCTTTAAGGTCAAGGAGGATGGACATTGCGTAAGTAAATGTATGTACAATATATTGGGCATAGACCAAAATGGCAGAAAAGAAGTCCTGGGCTTTTATTTGGCTGAAAGTGAAGGAGCTAACTTTTGGTTGGAAGTGCTAAATAACCTCAAAGAAAGAGGAGTAGAAGATATTCTGATTGCATGTGTAGATGGGCTAAAAAGCTTTCCTGCAGCCATCAACAGTGTATTTCCCAGTGCAGAAGTGCAGCTATGTATAGTACACCAAATAAGAAATTCTCTGAAATATGTATCCAGTAAAGATGTGAAAGTTTTCATGAATGATCTGAAAAAAATATATCGTGCTTCAAGTAAAGAAATTGCTGAGAATTATCTGCTTGAGCTGGAAGGAAAATGGGGAGAAAAGTATCCTTTAGTTATAAAATCCTGGCAGAACAATTGGGAAAACTTATCCAGTTATTTTAAGTATTCTGGGCCAGTTAGGAAGCTGATTTACACCACTAATCCAATTGAGGGGTTGCATAGACAAATCAGGAAATTTACTAAAACTAAGGGTTCATTTACTAGTACAAATGCCTTGTACAAACAGGTATATTGTGCTATAAAAAAGGTAGAGCAAAAGTGGATTATGGCTCTCCCTAATTGGGCTTTAACTATGTCTCAACTTGATATTTTCTTTCCAGATAGGTTGAAAATTGAGTTGAACTAAAAATGCGGCTTGACACACTTTTTTGAACATTCCCCTCATCTTGCATAGTTCTATGAAACCTCTCACATATGCCATTAGTTTGTGGGGTTAGTTCTTGAATGATCAATGTTTTCAATTCCTAAATATAGCTGATAAGCGTGATTTTCTGGTTTGCCACAGTATTCCGTACCCCTATCAGTCAAAATGCGGGATAATGGTACTTTTGTCCATCAAAGAATGGTATGACTCTATCATTAAGAAGATCTGCAGCAGTATAGCTCTTTTCATAATAGTACAAACGAGGTAAAATAAGATTTTATAGTAGTGAAGGTAAGTATGCCAGCAGCATATAGTTATGATTTAAGAAAAAAAGCAATGGAATCACTAGAAGAAGGAGAAAGCAGAGAAGCAGTGGCAGCAAGATTTAAAATTGGAAGAACTACGTTATGGGAGTGGCAGCAAAGAAAAAAGAAACAGGAGATTTTCAGTCAAAAAAACTTGGAAATGGAGGTTATAGTGTGCCGTAGTGATGCAAGGAATGGTCAGAAAAGAGCAAACTGAGTACTTAAGCTACGCAATAGATGAGGGTGGGCCCCTCGGAGCCGATTTACAAGAGCAGGCTTCAAACAACCATAAGCTGCTTTGGTAAAGAGCCAAGGTAGTGAGCGTTATGGAAAAGGCGCAGTTATGTGTCATGTGTGAAATAGAGAGATGAACGAAAGTGAACCACTGATAAAGTGTCGAAACCATAACTGATGACGTCAAAACCAGGGGCTTATAACTCAACTGGGATAAATCTACCGGGAGCTTGTTTACGGGGTAGGAGGCGTCCGGCATAAAGGTGGCATGAATCTATTTTAGGCTATTGTGTAGAACTACGGGAACCTGTCGTTTCGATGATAAGGGAGAAATTCAAGGAGCTAAACTCTAAGGATGAGAGTACCAATGCGGAAAACAGGGGCGCGTAGTAGTGAAGAAGTTTCTGTAATGGAAATGGAGCGAAGGAGTTGAGTTATTCAGTTTTAATTATGTATCAACCGAAAGGGAGGAGTTAATGAATAAAACAAAGTCTTTTGATATACCAAAGCAACTTATTTGGAGGGCTTATAAACAAGTATCGAAAAATAAAGGTGCGGCTGGTGTGGATGAGGTATCGATAACAAGGTTTGAAGAGAACCTGAAGGATAATCTGTACAAACTATGGAATCGGATGTCATCAGGAAGTTATTTTCCAGAGCCTGTAAAAGCTGTAGCAATACCGAAAGATACGGGAGGGGGACAAAGAATTTTAGGTGTTCCTTCAGTATTCGACAGGATAGGGCAAACGGCCGCTTCTATGTATCTTGAGCCGCTAGTAGAACCAAAATTCCATGAAGATTCATATGGTTATAGACCGAATAAATCAGCACTGGATGCGGTAGATACGGCAAGGAAAAGATGCTGGAGGTATGATTGGACGATAGATCTAGATATATCCGGGTTTTTCGACAATTTGGATCACGAGTTGGCATTGCAAGCTATCAAGAAGCATACAAATTGCAAATGGGTCATACTATACGTTGAAAGGTGGATAAAATCCCCTATAAAACTTGCAGATGGCAGTAAGGTAGTTAGGGATAAAGGAGTTCCGCAAGGAGGTTCAGTTAGCCCAATCATCTCTAATATATTCATGCATCATGTGTTTGATATATGGATGAAAAAGAACTACCCGACGGTACCATTTGAGAGATATGTGGATGATGCGATAGTGCACTGCAGAACAGAGAAACAGGCAGAATTTGTGAAAGTAATGATCGAAGAAAGATTGGCTGAGTATAAGTTGAAATTACATCCTGAAAAGACACAGATAGTGTACTGTAAGGATGACAATAGGAGAGATGAATTTCCTAAACAAAG
>NZ_QPIP01000028.1 GCF_003344345.1 Wolbachia endosymbiont of Cylisticus convexus
TGCTTCAAGTAAAGAAATTGCTGAGAATTATCTGCTTGAGCTGGAAGGAAAATGGGGAGAAAAGTATCCTTTAGTTATAAAATCCTGGCAGAACAATTGGGAAAACTTATCCAGTTATTTTAAGTATTCTGGGCCAGTTAGGAAGCTGATTTACACCACTAATCCAATTGAGGGGTTGCATAGACAAATCAGGAAATTTACTAAAACTAAGGGTTCATTTACTAGTACAAATGCCTTGTACAAACAGGTATATTGTGCTATAAAAAAGGTAGAGCAAAAGTGGATTATGGCTCTCCCTAATTGGGCTTTAACTATGTCTCAACTTGATATTTTCTTTCCAGATAGGTTGAAAATTGAGTTGAACTAAAAATGCGGCTTGACACACTTTTTTGAACATTCCCAATCCGAATTACGAATTGCTGTCAGATTCAAGTCATTTCAACTTAGAAACGCAAGATAACATTGAGTTATCAGACCAACATCATGAATACAATCTCTATCTAGAGAATGGTTTTGCGACAATGTTTGATTGCACAAGCGATCATGTTTATCACGATCATAACTCGACCTACATCTAATACATACAAGGAGGGCACTGCCCTCTTTTTGTTATTCCAATGCCCAGACACACAACTGTATGAACATTGTGATTTGAGCTAGCTAGATCCGAGTAGCCCCTTCGGTGTCATTCCAGTGCCCAGACACTGGCATCCAGTTAAATTTGCTAGTATAAAAGTAATCAACATTTCTTATGATGGAAAAATGGATTCCAGTGTCAAGCACTGGAATGACAGATCTGAGTAGCCCCTTCAGTGTCATTACGGTGTCCAGACACACAACTGTACGAAGATTGAGATGTATTTGTCTCCAGAAAAAAGATGTCATCCCAGTGCTTGACACTGGGATCCAGGAATTCTGATCATACATCAAGCTGGTGAGTACAGAAGTTATATAAAAATACAACGTTTTGATGATTATGAAAAAGCTGGATTCCAGTGTCACGCACTGGAATGACACCAAAGGGGCTACTAGGATGACATCGTCTGCTATATACTCAGATCACAAGAGAAGAATTCTAAAGCAAAAGACCTTAAGTAAATCTCATGCAAAATCTAGTATTTACGGAAATTATATTATTTTCATGCACATTATGGTTTTTATAATCAACGGAGAGTGATATGGTGGCTAGTTTAAAATTTGAAAGTGTTGCAGGAACAACAACAGCAGCACTGGATCAAGTCAAAATTATAACTTTAGAAGATGGTACGGGTAATAAATATACCTTGGATACTACCACGGATAATCTTAAAGTGGCATATACACCAAATGGTGGTCAGGCAAAAGAGTACACAGTAGATGGTTTAGCAGCAGCTTTAGGAAAATTACTTACTATAGGTGGTACAGCTGGTAAGTCAGTTCTTGCAGAAGAAGTAGCAAAAAAGCCTGTTGTTGACGCTCTAATACCAGAATTAGCAAAAGATGATGGTACTACTGGTATCTATACCAAAAAAGGTGTGGATGATGAGTTGGCAAAAAAAGCTGATACAAGTGCTCTAGATAACAAAGCTAATACTGTGGATGTTTACACTAAAACTGATACAGATACTGCATTTGCTAAAGTCGATGGTGCAAATTTAGATGATGCTAAAGTTACTGCTATTTTAGAAAAGCTTACAGACAAAGTTGTGAAAACTACAGAACTTCCAGCAAAAGCTGCAGCAAAACCTGTTGTGGATGCTTTAATACCAGAATTAGCAAAAGATGATGGTACTACTGGTATATATACTAAAAAAGGTGTGGATGATGAGTTGGCAAAAAAAGCTAATATAAGTGTTATACCAGCAGCACCAGATTTATCTAACTATCTTGAAATTTCCAAACTTGCAGAAGAAGTAGCAAAAAAGCCTGTTGTTGAAGCTATATTCGATGCTCAAGATGGTAAAAAATCAATTTTAGTAAATAAACTTGGGGAAGCTTTGGACAGGGTTCGAGATAATGCTGACGATAAAGTATATGGTGCTGCCGGTCAGGAGAAAATAGCAAAAGATTTCTTAGGCGAAAAAGGATTAAAACCGGTGCCTTCAGAAGTAGCTAGTGAACTAATTGCTAAAAATAAACAAGATTTGGCAGACGAAGTCGCAAATAATCCTGATTTACAAGAAGCTGTAGCAAAGAATGCTGATTTACAAGAAGCTGTAGCAGCTATTCCAGCTTTACAAACGGCTGTAGCAGAAAACGTTGACTTACAAGAAGCTGTAGCAGAGAATGTTGATTTACAAGAAGCTGTAGCAGAGAATGTTGGTTTACAAGAAGCTGTAGCAGAGAATGTTGATTTACAAGAAGCTGTAGCAATGAATGCTGACTTACGAACAGCTGTAGCAGCTGATGCTGGTTTACGAACAGCTGTAGCAGCTGATGCTGGTTTACGAACAGCTGTAGCAGATGATGCTGGCTTACAAGCGGTTTTAGCAAATCCAAATTCTATAGCAGCTATTCCAGCTTTACAAACAGCTGTAGCAGCTGATGCTGGCTTACGAACAGCTGTAGCAAATAATACTGATTTACAAACAGCTGTAGCACAGAATGAGGACTTACAAACAGCTGTAATGTCACAGCCATCCTTCGAGATTCCAATAGATCCAAGTGCACCACTTTCTTGGGATTGGTAATGTAAGTGCCAGTAGATGATATCTCGCTATGTCATTCACTGTTGTCATTCCAGCATGTGATACACAGCTGTACGAACATTATTCTGTAGGAAGATGTCATGCCAGTGCCCAGACACTGGCATCCATTTTTCCATCATCATCAGAAACGTTATATTTTAACATTACTTTTATACTCGCAAATTTAACTGGATCCCAGTGTCACGCACTGGGATGACATCTTCCAGCTGTGCATGTGAATCTAGAATGAAATTCTTCTTTCTAGATTCTAACGATCTTGATAAAAGGCAAGAAGTCTATTTTTTATTGCAACTAATTTGCAGTGATTTTTGCTTTAATGTGGATGGAATATAGTCCTATTGCTGCTGCGTTTGAAACATTTAGACTGTTAATTACGTTTGACATTGGGATTTTTAAAAGATAATCACAACTCTCTTTAACTAGTCTTCGCATTCCTTTCTCTTCAGAACCAAAAATAATTACTCTTTTTTTCCCAAAGTTCTTTATTTCATCTATATTTTCCTTAGCATTGCAATCAAACCCATAACACCAGTAGCCTATCTTTTTGAGAGACTCCATAGTTTTTACTATGTTTGTAACGTATATTAGAGGGACAATATCTAGTGCTCCACTTGCTGCTTTTGCAATAGATGCATTTTCGCTCGGTGAATGGTGATGTGGTAAAACCAGTGCATCAATGTTGAAACAAGCTGAGGTTCTTAAAATCGACCCTATATTGTGTGTATCAGTAATTTGATCTAAAATGACTATAGTAGAGCTGTCACCTGAGCTTTCAGCCACTTCTTCGATATTTAAGCTGTGAAAAATAGGAGCAACTTTTAAAGCAATTCCTTGATGATTGACACCCTTGGGTAAAATATCATTGAATATTTTGTTCTCTACTAGCTGAGCTTTAATGCCCTTACTATCTGCACATTGTCTAATTTCTTTCTCACATTCTCTATAGAAATTTTCTGTTACTAACAATTCTATACACCGCCTATTTTTGTTTCTTAATGCTGACATGCAAGTGTGCTTTCCGTATAGCCAACAGTTCTCATTAGCTTTTGATGGTTTCATCTTATTATTGAAAATCTGATTTTTATAGAATAAGCAATATTTTACTGTGTTTATATATTGTTGTAAAATTATGTGATTTAATTAATGCATTTATGTCGGATGACGAGTTAGATTGGCAAAAAAATGTTAAGCCAATAGAATGTGGAAAAGTTACTTTAAAAGCTGATCACAAAGTAAATATCAAATCTATGATTGATAAAGATACCTCCAGCTTACAAGAAAATTTTCTTAATACCGATAATGGTGATTCATCATTTTGTCTTGACTACAATACAAAATTAAAGATCGATAGGGGCAAATATTTTATAAGCAATAAACTCGATTTGCATGGCTATAGTATAGATAATGCTTATTGTAAATTGATAGATTTTATTTTCAAAAATTATCAAGCAGGGAATAGGTGCTTATTGATAATTACGGGGTACGGTAACAGCACAGATAAAGCAGACACTATAAAAAACAGCTTAAATAGGTGGTTGAATGATACAAAAGTTCGGCATATGATCTTATACTACCAGCAAGCCACAAAGAAACATGGTAGTAAAGGAGCTTTTTATGTCTTATTAAGAAGAAATAAAAGTTGATTTTAGAGTATCTCTTTAGAAGCACCTTTCTTATAGTTCACGTGTTTAAGAATGATTTCTGCTAAACCTTTACTAATTCCAGGTACGTTTTGAATTTCAGCTAAAGAAGCTTTGCTTATGTTTTCTACCGAACCAAAATGAGACATGAGTGCCTTCTTTCTTTTATTGCCAACGCCGGATATTTTGCTTAATTGTGAAGTAAAAAACTGTTTATCGCGTTTTTTTCTATGCGAAGTTATTGCAAAGCGGTGGGCCTCATTACGCAGCAATTGTAAATAAAGCATGACCTTGCTGTCACTTGCTAGAGTAAATTCTTCTCTGCCCGGCACATAAAATCTCTCATTTCCTGCATTACGATCATGACCCTTTGCCATACAAGCAAAAGGAACTTTTATATTCAATATTTCCAACACATTCTGCACTATGGAAACATGTCCTGGACCGCCATCAATCAATAAAAAATCAGGGATTATATCTTTTATATTACCAGAGAAACGTCTAGTCAGCACTTCTCTCATCATTTTATAGTCATCACCTGAAATTTCTTCTTTTATAGTAAATTTTTTGTATTCACTTTTTAAAAAACCCTCCTGCCCTGCAACAACCATCACACCAATCTGTTGATTTCCAGATATATGGCTATTGTCATAAACTTCGACACGCTTTGGAATATTTGGTAACACAAAGATTTTGCTAAGCTCTTCGAGCTTTTCTAGGTTATTTCTATAATCAGTAAACTTCTGCTCTAAGCTGTGTTGAGAATTATTGTAAATAAAATTCAACAAATCACGCTCTTTTTTATTCTTCGCATGCAGAATCTTTACTGGCTTTTGAGCAACTTTATATAGTGCTTGTTCTATAATTTCCTTGTCCACAATAGAATCTGGAACGTAAATTTGCGCTGGTGGTGTGTTAATTGGATTATATAAATTGACCAAAAAGGTGGATAAAATTTCATCATTTGGATGATCACTACAATTCTCAACAAAGTAAGCATAATTGCCTTTATCTCTGAACGATAATACACCAATGCATGCTAGGTCTGCCTCACGTACGATGCTGAGGAAATCTGCATCTTCTTCAAAAGAAAAATCCATTGGCTGCATTTGAATTTGCTGAAGAAATCTCAATCGATCTCTATAGACAGCAGCAAGCTCATAGTTCATTTCACTACTACACTTTTCCATTGTAGAAAATAACTGTTTTTGCACCTCCTTATCTCTTCCAAGTAACGTATTTTGTGCTTGTTTTACTGATTGGCAGTAATCATCTTTTGTGATTTTATCTACGCATGGTGCTGAACAACGCTTAACTTGATACTCAAGACATGGTCTTTTTGTTGAAGAAAAATATTGATCTGAACATACTCTTAAGAGAAAAGCTCTTTGCAATGATAATATAGTGTTCTTAACAGCAGCAGCAGATGGAAAAGGGCCATAGTAATGAAACTCATTCTTCTTAAATTTACCTCTATATTTCGCTATTCTTGGATAATCATGCTTAGAAATTGTTATATAAGGATAAGATTTTCCATCCCTAAGCAAAATATTATAAGATGGCTTTAACGATTTTATTAACTGTGCTTCAAGAAGCAATGCTTCGATTTCATTCTCAGTGATGAATATTTCAACCTTAATAACCTGTGAGATCATTACTCTAATTCGTTCAGAAAGGTTTTCAAATTGAAGGTAGTCGGATAACCTCGACTTCAAGTTTTTTGCTTTACCAATGTATAAAATCTTATTCTTATCTCCAACCATCTTGTACACGCCACAGGACTGTGGGGATGATTTAATTTGTTCCTTATATTGCCTGAGCATTTATCAATTGTTTAACCTGTATAAGGTTAAACTCTGCTACTAAATGAAAAGTAGAAATAACATTTGCAAGCAAAGATAACCTGTTTATTCTGAGCTCATTAGAATCACAGTTAATCTTTACACTTTCCATAAACTGATTGATAAGTGGAGCAAAACCAGCAAGTTCATCAAGCGCTGCATTAAAGTGGTTATTTTTTATCGCTTGTTTTATGTTTTTACAAGCAGTTATAGCACAATTTGATAGCGCAATTTCCTCATTTTCAATCAAAAATCTCTTACCGTAAGATGCACTATAAGTAGTGTCATCTCTTTTCCTTACTTTGCTCATCATGTTACTGACTCTTTTGTAAGTGCCTAGAACCTGTTCACCTTCTGGCGTACTAAGATAACGATCTAATATAACAGCTTGCTTTTCTGCTGTCAGCAAATCATTAATATCAATTTTATATAGTATTGAATCTACAACATCTTGCCTTATATTTCTATTTTTTAAAATAACCTTGAACCTTTCTAAGCAGAATTTAAATACTAGCTCTGAAATTTGTTTTTCATTTGGCTTATCAACTGGCGTTGTATTTTTATTAAATAGAAGTCTTGAACATAAAGATATTGACTTATCTATCAGCAGCCTAATTGGAATATGCAAATTATTTTCAAGTATTGTTCTAATTATACCAATTGTCATTCTCCGCAAACCAAACTGATCATACGAACCAGAGATTTTCTCACCTGCTGCAATTAAACCAACCAAACTATCCACTTTGTCTGCAATAGCCACAGCAATCGCAGTAGGAGATTTAGGGCATTCTTGTTCCGATCCGACTGGCTTATAGTGCTCAGTTATAGCTTCTACTACTTCTTTATCTTCTTGAAAATAAGAAGCGTAATATCCACTCATTACTCCTTGCAATCCCGGAAATTCTTTCACTATCAACGTTGCAAGATCTGCCTTTGCTAAATATGCAGCACGTTCAACTTTAATTAGTGAAGCATGTGGAACAAATATTGCTACATACTTTGACAGAGCAATAATACGCTTCACTTTTTCTTCCACGCTACCAAGCAAAGCATGAAATGAAATAGAGCTCAATTTTTTGACATAGTAATCTAGGTTTTCCTTCTTGTCTTGAGATATCAAAAACTGGGCATCAACAAGACGTGCTTCTAATATTCTTTCATGGCCTTTAACAACTTCATTATTGTTAACATTTACAACAGTAACAAAATGTGAGATTTTTTGTCCATCACTTAAAGCAAGATACTTTTGCTGTGTGTTAATTATACTAAGTATTACTTCCTTCGGTAACTCTGATGATTTTACTTTACCAAATAGTACAATTGGCCATTCTATAAGCCCCGTCAATTCATTTAGTAAATAATCATTTTTCTCAAGTTGTAAATTCTGCTCTTTTGTGAATTTATTAATCTGATCTAGTATAAATTGCTTTCTTTTGTCCAACTGGAGAATTACACTGTTTTTTTCTAGCGATTCAAAATAATCTTTAGGTGCTTTAATAGTTAATGCCGCATCACTTGAGAGAAATCGATGGCCATATGTTGTGTTAGATGCTGTGACTCCTGCAAAAGACACAGGTATTATTTCATCATTTAAAATGCATAAAATGTTTTTAATTGGCCTAACCCACCTTTCTTTTCCTTCGCCCCATCTCATGCTCTTCAACCAAGAAAAGTTTTTGAGCATTTCCTCTAGTTGATTTTTGAGGAATCCACTGATGTTAAATAGGCAGCTTTCTCTCTTAATGAAGTAAAAATCTTCATTATTTACTTTGCGAATGAGTAAATCTTCTTCACCTTTGCGATTTTTTCTCAAAAAACCTTCGATAGCACTTTTCGGTGCATTAACTCTTGGTCCTTTAATCTCATTGTTAGAATCTTTTAGCTCTAAAGCACTTATGCCATCGATAAAAAGAGCAATACGACGTGCCGTTACAAAAACCTCCATTGATGTAAATTTTACATTATTTTTGTTAAAAATATTGACAATACAGTTCTTAACTTGAGTTGCAGCTACATTCTGCATTCTCGGTGGTATTTCTTCTGAAAGGCACTCAAATAACAACTGCAACGACATACGCTATTTACTCATGTATAATTCACAACATTTTTTTGTCAGCTTTCTAACTCTACCAATATGCGCTGTACGTTCATTGACACCAAGCACACCTCTTGCATCAAGTAGATTAAGTAGATGGCTAGTTTTAATACATTGGTCATAAGCTGCTACCGGCAATTCTTTTTCGATAAGGAATTTACACAGTTTTTCTGTGTCCTCAAACTGCTGTTGTACTACTTTAGTATCATAATAATCAAGTGCCAGGTAAGAAAACTCATACTCTCTTTGTTTAAAAATATCTCCATAAGTTACACCGCTATCATTCCACATTATGTCGTAAACATTATCTACACCCTGTATGCACATTGCTAAACGCTCTAATCCATATGCTACTTCACCAGGAATTATTCTGCAGTCAATGCCTCCCACTTGTTGTATATAAGTAAGTTGTGTTACTTCCATTCCGTTGCATGTAACTTCCCAGCCAAGCCCCGATGCACCAACACTTGGATTTTCCCAATCATCTTCAATAAATTTAATATCATACTTCTCTGTAGATATGCCAAGAGCCTTTAAGCTATTTAAGTAAGCATCTTGCAAATTGCTGCCAGATGGTTTTATTATAACTTGGTATTGATGATGCTGATATAAGCGATTAGGGTTGTCACCATAGCGCCCATCTGCAGGTCTGATTACTGGTTGTAGATACGCAATTTTTGTTGGTTTTTCATCAATCGCTGACATGATTGTTGCAGGATGTAGTGTTCCAGCTCCAACTTCAGACGTATATGGGTGAAGTATAGTACACCCTTCATCAGCCCAAAAACCTTGTAGTCCCTTTATTATATCCTGTAGATTCACGCAAACTATATATCTTTTAAACTGAATATATAAGCAAATAAGTACTATTCAATACTTATTTTTTTAATAGTGCCATGAAAATAGTCTCTCAAGGCTGTTGAACTTTCTTTTATATACTCAAGTATGCTTTTATTTAAAGCAATCGCATCATGCATAGTCAAATCGCAGAATATAAATGCAGTCAAGTACAATAAAATCACTGCATAAAACATATGAAAAATCCCTTCAAACGTGATTGATATTGCATTGTTATAACTAAGCTGTATCGTACTTATCGGCCATGGTTTTATTACTTCCACAACATTAAAAAATAAATAAGGTATTATAAAGAAAAAGAACAAACGCATAAGATCATTAAACCAAAATGGACATTGAAGTATTGCCTTACATATACTTAAATAGAATTTACTTACAGTATAATAAATTGACATTATTGCCGGCATCGAAAGCGCAACAGTCATCACCTGTCCTGATGCTATTTGTATTACTATATTCTCATCACTGCTCGCTGAAGGGTCTTGAACGTGCAAAATAGATATTCCAACTAATTGCAGCACTAACATAACTATTGCCAACTTGGTAAAAATGGCAGCTACAACTATGCCTGAATTCGGCATTTTATGTAGTATAAAATCACCTCCATATGCAAGCATTAATATAATGTCGATAATAAGTAATATTAGACAAGAAGACCAATAATTCTGCCAACCTGGTAAATATCCTATTCCCAAAAAAGAGCTTACTATTTTGGCAGGAAAAACCTTGCCTAGCATCTTCCCAAAAAATTTTAAAATCCCCATGTCCTAAGTAATACTTGGTTTATATTCTTTACAATACTGCATTGTAATGGACTTATCAATACACTTCTTGCATAGAAAAAAGGCAAATAGTTAAAAATGACCGTATCTGAACAGACAATGGCGTTAACTTAAGAGAATACATTAGCAAATTCTCCTAAAGATATGATGTCGTTTAAGCTTATCTACTTTAGTGCGGCTATACAATCTTCCCGGTCGGATCTTAACTTTAGCGCGTATACTTAAAAAGGTCTTGAAAGTTTTTTGGTGCAACAAGCACTTGATAAAGTTTCTGCCTAATCAAACCAAATAAAACTGAAAAATTTAAACGATACTCAGCAATTTGATCTGGGTTCCAAGGCCCTTGTGCATCACACATATGAATATTGCACATTTGCCCAAAATTCTTGTCTCTAAATTTATCCCAGAAAAATTCTCTATCCTACTTTGAGCCGTTTATAGCACTCCTCTATGTACCACCTTAATAGATAAGCTCTACTGATATCTTCCAAAGTCTCGATCAAAAAACTCTGTTTCTCCATTGGCTAATGTCAGCACTATAACTCTTACTTTTTGTCCTTTCATTTTATTTTTTAGCTTTTCATTTTCCAATATAAAATCAAAATCTAATTCGCCCATAGCTTACTATAATTTCTTTTTTGCAAGCGAAAAATAAAGTTTACTTTCAAATCATAATGCTGCTGAATGAATTTTACTGAACACGATCATAGATAAATAATTTGATTTAACAAACGCATTTGAGTAATAACTTCGGGTAATTGCTCTTCTGCCAGTATTTGCTCACCTACATTCCAAGCGGCAAGACGAGCACTGCAAATCAGTGAAATACATAAATCAACAAACAAATTGCCAATGGTGCCTGTTGTTCCATTTGGTTTAAAACAGCCAAACTCGGATATGATTTCTTCGGAGTTGGGTAATCTCATCCATCTACTGCAATAAGTCTATAACCTCTCCAAATTCAGGTTCATCCTGATAGGCTGTTCGGATGCTTAAATTCTTGAAATATATCTTGCTTTAGAGAAAGCTTGCTTTGAAGGTACATGTCAACGGCTCCATAAGTTCACATTCTATTCCCAAACTTTTTTTAACTAACTTTAAAATCATAGAAAATACTGTCGAAAAAGGAAGTTTTCTTGTTCGTGTGAAACTGTTTTTTCCAATATAATGGATTTTCTGAAAAGTTTTCGAGTATATTGCATTTTTTATTTGTAAGATAAGATTTTTTCCTTTTTGCATGTCTCACCTAAAAAAGACACATTTTAAACTTTTTTATTGAAATAAAATAGAAACAAAAGTCCTGTCTCTTGTAGTATTTTACTCCTTAATATCTCCCCTTAAGTTGACGCCATTGCCTGAACAGATACCTTCTCACAAGTATGTAAACGTCTATTTTTTTAGGCAACTTCTATAATAAGTTTAAGTAATTAACACTAAAAAAAATGAAGGGCAGACTTATTTAGTCTACCCCTTTTATACTTAGTTGTTTAATAATTTTTCTGGCTCTTCGTGTTTAACTTCTAGTGATTTTAAAATTGAGCTTGGCACAAATTCGATGGTTAGTCTTTTAGCATCATTTTCTTCAGCGCCTAAACCTAACGTTTTTAACTTTTCTTTATCTTTATGTATTAATTCATACTCACCTTTATCATTTTTCCTTCCTACTGAATTTATCCTTAATAATACATCATTGTTATCCATTTCCTTACCTGCAGCAGTAATGTAGTAACTGTTACTTCCGAAGTTAAAATCTATACGATACTCATCGGAGATAACACTGCCATCTTGATTCTTATTTTGGTTGTGTGTTTTGATATACTCAAAATCTTCATCTTTTACTTTCGCAAATAGATCTCCTTCATTACTTCTAATAACAATTCTCGAAGCTTTAGGCTCAGATATGTCATTGTTTTTGATGATGGAATATATTGCTAAACTAACCAGTGCAACAGCAACAAATACTAAAACACTTATTCCAAGTGGTGTAGCTGCAAAAACTGCAAGTGGCGCTAAAATCGAAGTTGAAGATACCCAATATGGAACTGAAAGTGCTGTTACTGCACTTATGACACATAGAGAAGTAAGTGCTGCAAGTGCAATGTTTGTTTTGTGACGGTGGTTTTTAAAAATTGACATAATTACCTCTTAAAATAAATTAATAATATATTAATATTATATATGAAGAAATCAGTATAATCAACTTATATATAATAAACTACCTACCGCTTGAGCCAAAGCCCCCTGCATTGCGGTCAGTTTCTTCCGCATAGAATTCTTCTGTATTGTTCCAAATTATCTGAGGTACAGGAGTGATAAGGATTTGTGCGATTCTATCTCCTCTTTTTATCTCATACGACTGATTACTTAGATTAATTAGGCAAACTTTAACTTCACCTCGATAATCAGAGTCTATAGTGCCTGGAGAATTTAAGACAGTGATTCCATGTTTTGCAGCAAGTCCAGAACGTGGGCGGACTTGCCCCTCAAAATCGTTTGGTATTACAATCACAATTCCAGTTGGAATAAGTAATCTTTCAAGTGGATTTAAAATAATAGTATTGTCCAATGCAGCATAAAGATCCATGCCAGCACTCTGCATAGTTGCATAACAGGGAAGAGGCAGGCTTTCGCCATGTGATAACTTTTTTATTTCTACTTTAATTTTATCTCTTTGCATTTTTATTCACCAGTTATGAAAATTTGATTGTAGCATGTAAATTATACCTGCAAAAGATAAGAAAACTACTTGACAAATGTTGCCAACTTTCCTTATTATGACATTAAGGGTATTTATGACTCAAAACTTGTTTTTGACCTGCAGGCTCAACAACAAAAATTCAGTAAAAAACTTAGGGTGCTTATTGGCGGATTACATAAAATTATAGCGGCTGCATGTCTTTTTTATTTTTTCTACATTCAGCCAAAACGCGCTTATTTTAAGCGTTAGCACATTATTACAGCGCCAGTTTAAATTATTAAACTCACTACGTGGGGGTTCTTTTGCCTTTTTTTCAATGAGTAAATTTATTAATATTTATAACTAAAAGAGCCCATAAAGAGCCAGTGCTTGACACTGGAATCTATTTTTAAAAACAGATCCTAACTATGCTGGAATTGTTTTAAGTGTCGTAGTACGAATTTTTTACTTCGGTAGTTTTTTTGTTGTCATTATAATCATAAAAGTAGTTGAGGTTAATTAATATGAAAATTTTTACGAAAAACTTTAAAGCTAAGGAAAAAAAGCTAGAAGAGTTCAATGAAGAAATAGAAGACATAGCAGCTGTAGCTCAAGATAGGTTTGCGCATGAACTTGAAAATATTGCATATGAAAGTGTGCAGAAATTTCGCAGTCTACTTGCTAAGGAGATAAACTCCACTTTCAATAACATTCATTCTCAGAATGTCAATCTACTAAAATCCGGCTTAGTAAACTTGATCAATAAAAAAGGAGAAACAGCTTTAATACGTTCTCTTCTCAATATACTCGTACGATAGAATTGCTGCTGCAACTTAATATTGAGTGATAACTAAAATAAGTAAGATTTTTTCATGGATAAGTCTTACTCATTTTAGCTATATATAGAAAAGGAGGGTTATTATGTCAACAAGACCAAAGTATCCAATTATAAATGTACAACGTAAATCTAAGCCTAAATCTTTTCCAGTTACTTTAGAAGAGGTTAAATCTTTTTTACGCATTGAAAATGATCAAGATGATAAGTTGATTTCAAGTTTTATTTTTATGGCAACTGATTATGCTCAGTGGCATATGGAAAAGTCACTGGTAAAGCAAACGTGGCAAGTTTCATATGAAGGTTATATACCTCGTAGAATCTATTTAAGTTATGGTCCTGTGAACAAAATAATATTGGCTACTGATAAAAATCGAAAACTTAGTTATTATTTTAGTGATGTAGGGAGCTATATTGAATTTTTCAATTATTTGAGCATAATAAGGGCTGATGTTGTATACGAAGCTGGTTATGACAGCGTTCCTGAACAAATAAAGCTGGGTATTATGCAGCATGTTTCTGCTCTTTATAAAAATCGTGAATCAGAAGTAAGTAGCCATTTGTCTGAAGTAAAGAAGGTATATTCTCCGTTTCGCGAACCAAAGGTTGTTTTATAGATAATTTCTACCACATGAATGAAGAACTTTTGATAAAGAAAACTGGATTCCAGTGCTTACTGTACAAAAATTGTAACTTAATTCCATAAGGAAAGGTGTCATCCCAGTGCTTGACACTGGGATCCAGATTGCAAGTGGGTTTTGTAAGCATGGGTTTTGCATTATAGAATGAAGTGTTTTTGGTCAAGAAAACTGGATTCCAGTGCTTACTGTACGAACATTGTAACTTAGGTTCATAAGGGAAGGTGTCATTCCAGTCTGGGATCCAGGAAAATTGATTGTAAATGAGCAAACATTTTCAATAAAATGACCAACAAGAAAAATAGTTAGGTAAAGCTGGATCCCAGACTGGAATGACACCAAAAGAACTACTGGAATGACACCACATAGTCTACTTGAATGACAGGAAAAGGAGCTACTCGGATGATGAAAGGGAAGGTACTTGAATGACACAAAAGGGGCCACTGGAGTAACAACCTCTATTATATCTGCAAGTTACAACTACTTTCATAATACCATCTGTTGTACCTACAAATTGCAATGTTCTTAGCCGTTTCTGTGAGGATTAATTATGGAAAAAATTCAAGTTATAAATGAATTATACAATACTATTTATGCAGCATTAAAAGCGAACTCTGATTTAAAGAAATACATTACTAATATTTATGATTACCTGCCTAAGCAGGTTACTATTCCTTATCTGAGATTGCGAATAGTAAATTATATTAACCTGCATATGCTATCTAACTTTGCTACAAAAGTAAGATTTTCATGCGACATATATACTTATCATATAAGCAGCATGCTTGCTGCTATAAAGCATGTTAGCTTGGTGGTAAAGAGCATTAGTAGTGAGACCATTTTGGAAAGTAATTGTGCTATGAATCAGTATGATGAAGTTTTACATTCAACAATTAATTTTGATATTTTAATACAAGGAGGTAGCGATGAGCAAATTACAGCTAAAAATTAAAGGTCATGACAATAATTTCGTCGTGCTGAATAATATACGAAACTTAAGGTTTACTTTGCGTAATAACAAAGAAGAGATGAAAGATATTTCCTCTTTTGGCTGGAGAAAAGTGCTTGATTGTGCTGGAAGCAGACAGATTACAATAAAAATTAATGGCATTTTAAACTCTGCAATGGCTGATGAATTATTGCGTAATTCTGCTGTATTAAACTCTAATAATGATTATGAAATTAGCTTTAATGCTAAGGAGAAGATAAGGCTTAGGTGTTCAGTTGAATTGTATGAGAGATATTACGACCCTGCCACTTTTGATAGCTTCACTGTAGTTTTAGCTAGTGCTGAAGTTGTAAACACTTTTCATTAATGTTAATTTAATTTTTTCATATACAATAGTGGTTGGTGAAGATTTTAACTGAATTAAAAAAATTATGAACGATGAAGATCTTTTTGAAGAAGACGATGCTAATATTGAAGAGAATAGCGATGACAGAAGAGAAAGGAATTTGAAGAATGAAAATCAGCTGGAAGAGCAGTACAAAGAATATTTAAAACCTTTTGAGGATATTTTAAGTCAAATTGATGAAGGAATCGATAATTTAGATAGTTACGAAAGGACTATGCAAGTAAAGCGAAGTATAGATAGGCTCATAGAAACCTTATATAGTCAGGCAGCATCTGAGGATATTGATGTAGAACTTGAAACCACAAAGCACACTCGTGATAAATCAGAATCCAAGAAAAGAGTTCTGGAAAAGAGAAAGAAACAACTGATAGAAGAGGTTTTAAGTGCTCAACAACAAAAGGAGCTAATGAATAATAGGCAAAAACATGAAGCAGCAAGTGATGGAGATGTTCAGAAGGCAAAAGCACGAATGAAGTCTTCAATTAGGGGAGTGCTGTTTTCAGTTATTGCTCATAGAATGGATCCAAGAAGAAGGGCAGGGGAAACTGCTGACGATAATGAAAAGCAAGCTCGTATATACGATAGGGAAGCGGTTGGTGGAGCTCTAGGTGGATTGTTGAAGGCATTTTTAACCGTAATTGCTGCTGTTGTGCGCGAAATTGCTAAACCACTTCAACATATGAACACACAAGAGACGTCTTTTGCAAAGCAAGTTGAAGAAAGCAGAAACCCAGATTCACAAAAAGGTCGATCTATGTAGGTTATCGATAAAAGCATGATTTCAAAAAAAGCATACGCGTCAAGTTAAGAGATTATGAGCGAATTCAGGGAAGTTAAGGTAGATACTCTAGTTTTTCTGTACTTATCTTTTAATGAAAATCGTGACCAAGTTATGTTTAAGAAAAGTTTTCAAATTATTAAGTTTATTCTTTAGTGTTAAAAATAACTCTCTAACCCGCCTTTTTAGCTCAATGAATGCCTTTGTTAAACTGTATTCTTTTTCACTTCTGTGCAACCAACTATGCCGTGAAATATAAGAATTGCGCACAATTTAGCATATAGTTCACATAATACTCTGCACGGTAGCTTATCAAGTCTGATATGGCTTTTATACAATTTAAATAATTTGCCACCTTACTCTGTTGCTCAGCACTAATTTTATTTTCTGGAACATTAGTATTGACCAGTTTAACAATTTTTGTAGAGGATGTATATCCTTATCAACTTCACAATGAGGTTCCGCAGTTGGATGAAAATAATCAAAAAAGAAATAATCTTTTAGTGTTTCTTTGCTGCATCCAGGCTGGCTATGTTGCATAGCACTGATAGGCATGTAAATCACAATGAATTTACGCAGCTAATTTAAATTTAGCCATACCTATATCAGTAAATTTGTTCAGTAAGTAGCACTTAATTAACACACGATTTACCTCTGATTTATTTTTCAAGCCAAACCCAAATAACCTATAGAAAAAGACTTCAATATAAGACCGTGCTCCATACTTAACTTTTTTCTTCCATTCATTAATACCATCTTCATAATTCTCATCAACTATGTTTTTTAAAATTTTTTGAATTTAGTCTTATTACAACTCTTATTTATAGTTTTGTATTCTTATTCAATTGAAAAACGTATTTTTGGCAATAAAAACCCTAGTTCATTACAGAAAGAAATTTATATCAAACAACTACCACTGCTTAGATCTTATGATTAATGAATATGTGCTTTAAATTTGTGTGGCGCGCATATTCATTAACCTATTTTCTTATGCAGATTTTAAAAATTTGCGTTAATTGCTTCTTTAAGCCTTGCATTAGCAATCACTATAATTTTGCGCATTAGAGCTGTTATGACTACCATCTTCTTTTTACCTCTACCAATGAGAGCAGAATAAAAAGCACCAAGTGCAGATTTAGTCCTTGAAGCAGCCATCGCAGATGTAAAAAGCTTTTCACGAACGTTCCTTCTGCCACCACTTATTCTGCGATAACCAATAGCTTTACCACTTTCTTTTGGATGCGGGGCAACTCCAGCAAGACTAGCAACTTCTTGCCTGCTTAAGTAGCCAAGTTCTGGCATCAAGCATACAAAATCTTGTGATAACTTTTTACCTATTCCTGGTACTGTTCTTATGATTTTTTGGCGCTTTTTTAACTCTGGATTCTCATCGATAATTTTTTGTATGGCATCATTGAGCTCATCTATTTGACTGTTAAAAAAGTCAATAGTTTTTTGGCAACTTTCTTTTATATAGTCGTTTTCAGGTGCTTTCAGTCTACATTTCTCTTGAGCTCTTATTTGTGTAAGGTCATCACGACGTTGACAAAGTGCAGCTAAGGCTGTTTGTTCTTTTGACATAGGCACAAATAGAGATAGAGTACTATAACGCTCAAATCCATATTGAGCAAGGGCTCTTGCATCTGATTGATCAGACTTTGCTAAAATTCCATGAGATAAGGTAAAGCTTTTTACTTTGCGAGTATTAGCTCGATGTACAGCAACATTCTTATCAACCAGAAAGTGTGCTAAGCCAAGCTCATATTTTCCTGTATTTTCCAAAGTTACAAAAGAATTAGGTAGAATATTTGAAAAATTTTGAAACAATTGTTGCCAACCAGCAGCATTATTATCAAACTTGATAGTGTTCTTTTGGTTGTGAACTGCAGCAACATTTTTAAATTTTCCGATATCAATGCCAATAAAATTTTGATAAGATGTAATCATAATAACCTCGATTAGTTTTAGTTAATTTAAGATTGTAAACGGGTGCATATGTATGTCCCACACAACTATTCAAACGTATCGAGAGATAGGGCTAGTGTACCTTGAT
>NZ_QPIP01000029.1 GCF_003344345.1 Wolbachia endosymbiont of Cylisticus convexus
CTTTGTTTAGGAAATTCATCTCTCCTATTGTCATCCTTACAGTACACTATCTGTGTCTTTTCAGGATGTAATTTCAACTTATACTCAGCCAATCTTTCTTCGATCATTACTTTCACAAATTCTGCCTGTTTCTCTGTTCTGCAGTGCACTATCGCATCATCCACATATCTCTCAAATGGTACCGTCGGGTAGTTCTTTTTCATCCATATATCAAACACATGATGCATGAATATATTAGAGATGATTGGGCTAACTGAACCTCCTTGCGGAACTCCTTTATCCCTAACTACCTTACTGCCATCTGCAAGTTTTATAGGGGATTTTATCCACCTTTCAACGTATAGTATGACCCATTTGCAATTTGTATGCTTCTTGATAGCTTGCAATGCCAACTCGTGATCCAAATTGTCGAAAAACCCGGATATATCTAGATCTATCGTCCAATCATACCTCCAGCATCTTTTCCTTGCCGTATCTACCGCATCCAGTGCTGATTTATTCGGTCTATAACCATATGAATCTTCATGGAATTTTGGTTCTACTAGCGGCTCAAGATACATAGAAGCGGCCGTTTGCCCTATCCTGTCGAATACTGAAGGAACACCTAAAATTCTTTGTCCCCCTCCCGTATCTTTCGGTATTGCTACAGCTTTTACAGGCTCTGGAAAATAACTTCCTGATGACATCCGATTCCATAGTTTGTACAGATTATCCTTCAGGTTCTCTTCAAACCTTGTTATCGATACCTCATCCACACCAGCCGCACCTTTATTTTTCGATACTTGTTTATAAGCCCTCCAAATAAGTTGCTTTGGTATATCAAAAGACTTTGTTTTATTCATTAACTCCTCCCTTTCGGTTGATACATAATTAAAACTGAATAACTCAACTCCTTCGCTCCATTTCCATTACAGAAACTTCTTCACTACTACGCGCCCCTGTTTTCCGCATTGGTACTCTCATCCTTAGAGTTTAGCTCCTTGAATTTCTCCCTTATCATCGAAACGACAGGTTCCCGTAGTTCTACACAATAGCCTAAAATAGATTCATGCCACCTTTATGCCGGACGCCTCCTACCCCGTAAACAAGCTCCCGGTAGATTTATCCCAGTTGAGTTATAAGCCCCTGGTTTTGACGTCATCAGTTATGGTTTCGACACTTTATCAGTGGTTCACTTTCGTTCATCTCTCTATTTCACACATGACACATAACTGCGCCTTTTCCATAACGCTCACTACCTTGGCTCTTTACCAAAGCAGCTTATGGTTGTTTGAAGCCTGCTCTTGTAAATCGGCTCCGAGGGGCCCACCCTCATCTATTGCGTAGCTTAAGTACTCAGTTTGCTCTTTTCTGACCATTCCTTGCATCACTACGGCACACTATAACCTCCATTTCCAAGTTTTTTTGACTGAAAATCTCCTGTTTCTTTTTTCTTTGCTGCCACTCCCATAACGTAGTTCTTCCAATTTTAAATCTTGCTGCCACTGCTTCTCTGCTTTCTCCTTCTTCTAGTGATTCCATTGCTTTTTTTCTTAAATCATAACTATATGCTGCTGGCATACTTACCTTCACTACTATAAAATCTTATTTTACCTCGTTTGTACTATTATGAAAAGAGCTATACTAGTGAAGTATCCAACTAGAACGTACAGTAATGGTGAGCAGCCTATTTTTGGTGTTAATTGTAGAAATTATTAACACTGCTTTTGAAACAACAATTGAGCGTATTTCCAGTGAACAACATATACTTTCAAAAAAAGTAAAAGATCTAGGTAGTGCAGCAGTTTTCCTCTCATTAATTAACTTCTTGATAACATGGATGATAATATTGATATGAATGTTATTAAGATATATTTTCAAATTCGCCAATTAAGACTTGCATGTCTTGTGGTAAATCAGAAACAAATTCCATATATTCTTTACTTTTTGGATGATATAAGCCCAGCGTGTGAGCATGTAGTGCCTGCCTGTTGAAATTACGGATAAAGTCGGAATTTTTAGCATATTTTGCACTTTTACTACTATTTTTTCCATAAATTTGATCACCAATTACAGAATGTCCTATGTGGCTCATGTGTACTCGAATTTGGTGTGTTCTGCCTGTCTCTAAAGTGCATTTAATCAGGCTTGCTTGTCCTATAATTTTCTTCACTGAGTAATAAGTGATTGCTAATTTGCCTGTTGTTTTTGTTACGCACATCATTTCTTTATTACTGCGTTTTGGAGCAATATTAGTTTTTACAATCCCCTTATAAGAAGGCAGTATTCCCCACACTACTGCTAGATATTCCCGCTTTATTTTACGATTTGACAATAATTCGGATAAAAAGCTATGAGCTTCTTCATTTTTCGCAATTACCATGAGTCCACTAGTATCTTTATCAAGCCTGTGAACGATTCTTGGTCTTGCATCAAGGTAAGCGATAACTGCGTTTAATAGTGTATCATTATTTGTCCCAGCACCTGGATGTACTGTTAACCCACTTTGTTTATTCAGAACTATAATGTCCATATCTTCGTAGATGATATCAAGTTTTATATCGTGATTAGGTTCAATTGATGTGGATTCATTTTCACAAGTAAGATGGACCGTATATTTCTTATCTGCTTTTACTATGTGATTGTTGTCGATTACAGGAATGCCAAGCAATGTTACCTGCTTATTTTGTATCAATCTTTGTGCTTTACTGCGTGATATGTTGTACTTTTCAGCTATGTAAGTATCTAGCCTTCTCATCACTATCAAATATTTAAGATTATATCTATCCTGCACAAGCTACTTTGAATGCTGCATGAATATCTAGATCTACAAAATTAACTTTTGTGCTAGGTTGAACATCTCGTTTCTTGATATCAAAAATTGTTTGAGAGCCATCTTTCCAGTGGATTATTATCTTGTTATTAAAACTCTTTAATGTTCTCTCACCAACTTTTTCTTCATTATCATCCTTTTCTTCCAGCTTAACAGACTCTAGTAAATAATATAAAAATTCACTTGGTTTGCCATTAATTTTTTCTTTCCATTCATCTGTTTTTTCTTGTTCAGATAATTCTCTCTCCAATTTTGTATTTTCTTTCTCCAGTTCTTTTGTCCTTTTTTTTGATTTTAATAGTCTATTTTTCTCCATTACTTTTTTCTCTTCATCTTGCTGTTTATCAGGAAAAGTAACAGTAGCACTACTTTCACTGCTATTAGATTCGTTTGATTGAGTTTGTTTATTCTTTAATTCTTCCAGCTCATCTTTTACTTTTTTTAGTTCCTCCTCCAATCCCTTCTTTATCTTTTCTGCTTCCTCTTTTTGCTTTTTTAACATACCCATGAACTCATGATTATCACTAATTGTTCTTTCTGTAGATTGAAAAGAGCCAATCCATCGATTTGGTTCAAATCGCTTAATTTTATCTTCAGTAATTTGAACCGCATTCTTCAAACTAGAAAAAGTACTTTCAATATTTAGTGAACTCGCTCTTTTTGTCAGCTCTTTAGCTTCACTTAAAACGGTAGAAATTTCCTTATGCAACTCATCTAAATCTTTTTTGATATCTTCTCTAATTCCTTGTAGATGAACAAGTGTTTGTTGAATTTCATCATTTGCAGGTTTTAGAAGCTTATTATCGAGTAGACCTTTAGCTTCATCTAACTGCTTATCAAATGAAGCAACAATTTTATCTGTAAAATCAGTCAAGTGCTTATCAAGTAATTTTATAACTCGAGATATAGAATCATTTTCTTCCTCATCTTTTGTCTTTTTTTCCATTATAGATACAACACTACCTCTTCTGCATGGAAAGAGAATATCTAAATTATTAAATTTTTTAACAATATTATAATTATTGTTTATCTCATTGTTTTTTAGCTTGCTGAATGTTATACATATTCCAATGATGGCAATGGTACTAGCCAATGCAACTGGGACCCATTCCAAACCCTGAACATTGGCAAAGCTAAGTCTATTTTGTATTAACGCACCAACTATAATTGCAGCACTAATTGCATATGGTATGGTAAGAAAAATGGCCTTATTTTTATTCTCTTGTTTCTGATTATCTAATACTTTTTTTTGATTTTCAGAAATTGGCAAGACTATCGAAAAATTTGCTTTTTTGCGACCTATAAGACTTAAATCTGGTATAATCTCTATTTTTAGGGCATTTTCAGTAATTTCACTTACCTCATTGTCTTTACCGCCCCTAATTTTATCATTTATTAATTCCTCTATCGACTTTTCTCTTTCTTTTATCTCTTGTTTATGCATATATCTTGTGGCAGAAGAGACCACAAAAGTTGTAAAAAGAATAACAGAAACCAAAGCATAAATTGGCATGAATGTTGGGTTAAAAATATCCGTAATAAAGCTTAAATCATTATGGGTTATTATTATTGCGGCTACGTAAGCCAAAGAAAATTGAAGCCAAGCATTTACAGCCGCTATGGGTAGAGTATTACTTACAGAATACTTCTTTGCTGCACGCCATGTTCTAGGAAAAAAACCAATAGCATCATCTATTTTGACAAAATTATGATCTACCTTAACATTGAAAGGATTTGTTGTATCTAAAGGCATAAATTTCCTTACATCTTAACTAAATTAACTATATATTAATCATATCATTAAATCAACCTCTTTGGCTTATGCCAAGGACGATTAGAACGCACTTTACTAACCTTTATGCCACTACTATCTGTTAGCCAAACAGAGTGTGTGCCATATGCCTCTAAGTCAGCATACTTGAGGATTTCAGTGGTGCAAGTAGGGTGGTTGAATTTGCTTAACTGAATTACTAGATTAACTTTATCACAGCTTTCTACAATATCTTCTTTCTTATAAGCTAGCAACACTGATTTGTTCTTTCCTTTATTATATACGCAGCCGTAATCACTACAGTTTAGCCTTTTGTTCGAATTATTGAATTTAGTATGATTCACAATTTGAGTCTGCCTATTTTGTTTTGCCCATGTTTTGATGACAAAGTTCCTATTTTTTCTAGTGAGAGAGTATAGCAAGTTATCACTCTCTCTTACAGCAACGTTATCACCACTTATTAAGATGTCAGGGGTTTTATACATAGCGCTAGAGAAAATACCTAGCACAATAAAGAAAATTCCAAAAAAACGCCAATTCCTTTCCCACAAGCACAGCCACAATAACCCAAGCGTTATTATAATAATTGATGAGGCAGGAAAAACGCGAATGGGAATAATCAGATACTGAAGATTAGCTATTGCATTTGTTATATACAAAATGCTGTCAATTGGGTGTTCTATGAGCAGCGCTATAACCCACTCAATGCCTAAGGGAATCAACAAAACATAGATTATTCCAAGTGGAATAATAATGAGTGTAACTATTGGTATGGCAATCAGATTTGTAATAATGCCGCTGATTGAAAAATAATTAAAATTATATATTGTATATGGAGTCGTTGCTAAGCTTGCTATTACTGAGCTGATCATTATCGACATAAAATATTTTATTATTTTTATTTTTAAAAATTTGTTGGCATTAATCTGATAACTGGCAACCAACGCTAAGACGGCGGAAAATGACATCTGAAACCCAGGCTTTAAAATTGCTTCTGGTTCTATTATAAGTATTACTGAAGCAGCAAACGCAATTGCTATTAATCCTCGATATTTTCTCTCTATCATTATTGCAACGAGTACTAAAATCACCATAATGTAGGCACGCTGAGCGGAAATTTGCATACCAGTGATCAATAAATAAAACGTGGTTGGTAAAATAGTAAAGAATGCAGATATTTTCTTGGTGTTATACTTAAGAGTCAAAGTTTCAGATATTGCGAATAAATTACGAAATACTATAAAAAATAGACCAGCAACGAACGATAAATGTAGACCAGATATAGCGAATAAATGTGCTATACCTGAGTCTCGTATTGCATTCATAGTTTTTTGATCTATCCCGTCTTTTTTGCCAATTAATAATGCAGAAATTATGTCCGCATGTGGTTTTTTGGTATTTTGCTGCAGGTTTTCATAGATATACTGACGGAAAGATTCTATATACTCCTGAAATTTCCTTGCTTCAGCCTTCTTGTGCAGGACTATTTTGCTTATTGCAAAACCTGTTGCACTTATTTTCTGGTAATATGCTATTCGTGCAAAGTCATATGCATACTCCGAAGGCGCAATCTTTAGAGGGAAGAGTTTTGCTGATAATTTTACTTGATCGCCTATTTTAATGCCTTCTTCCACTTTGGTTCTAACTGATATTCTGATGTTACCTAGAGCTCTATCCGGTGTCATTCCAGCGCGTGACGCTGGAATCCATATCTTTTTTTTCTGGATCCCAGTATCAAGTACTGGGATGACAAAAGGGGGTGCTGGGATGACAGGAGAGGATTTTGAGATAGTAGAGACAGAAAGCAGAAATTGTTTGTATGAGCCCCTGTCATTAATGTCCTTCACTGTAGCAACAATATCTTTTACGTACTTTTCTTTGTCGAGGATTTTAGTGTCTATTGAAGCCGTTCTTAATTTGCTGGTTGTAAATCCTACAAGCATTGCAATTAAAGCGATACATAATATCGCGTACTTTTTATGTAATATGGCAATCAAAATTAGTATAGGTGAAAGCAAAAGAAAAATAGATATACAGCTTGGTTCACAACTTAGGGAAAAATAGGTTAAGGCCCCTACACACTGAAAAACAGGAACCCACAGTATCAGGTTATATTTTTCATTGCGCAGATTGTTACGTATATAATTTACTATTATGTCAAAAAAGTTAATAGATACATAAATATACGTAATAGTGTGATTTTATTCTTTATATTATTTATTATTGCATATATAATAATAAATAAGCAACGACGCGGGATGGAGCAGCTCGGTAGCTCGTCAGGCTCATAACCTGAAGGTCGTAGGTTCAAATCCTACTCCCGCAACCATCTTCCAACTGTACAAATATTGTGGTTTCAGATAGAAACAACTTGACAAATTTCGTCAATCTCATTACCACAAGAATGAAGCTATATTATTTAACTTCCCAATCTGTGCAGATTAAAACGACAAGAAGACTTGTATTTGGCGTACTATTTTTGCACTATGTGCATCCTATGTCTTTATAAAACTTTCGGGTTTTTACCCACATAAGCTGAAAAACGCTGTTTAAAACATCACCCAACGTCAAATTTTAAAATAAAGAGTAGAGTAACTAGCTATTACGGGGATTCTTTGTCTTTTTTTGCTGGTAAACTTCTTAATGTTTATAGCTAAAAGAGTCAGTAAATACTTGATTCAGAAATTCTAATAAGTTGTTGAATATAGCAAGCATGAAAAAAATTCAAATAAGTTGCCAAGAGCAATATAAAATATTCTTGCTTGAAAACAGTAGCTGATATAATGATAGCTTAAATCTACAAGCATTCCAGACATTTCTTGGGTTAGTTGATCCGGATGCACTATGTTCATTTCAGCAATTTCTTGGGCAAAAAAAGGTTATGGAGCTTTTGGTATAACATATGAAGGATACCAGACCTAGCTCATCAGTAGATGACAGTTGACTTATCGAAAATTAATATATCTGCACCCAGCAAGTGATGTGAAAATCTGCACAGTGGAACGCATCAGGTTAAGAAAACCAAAGCTTGATGAGAAAAAAAGAAGTAGTCTTATTAGAGAGAGTTTACAATGAAAAGATAAGCTTCTTAACTTTGGGATAAGGGGTTATTTGGATAAATGCACTGGAACAACAATTATCAAATGCATATCTTTTAAACAGTTTATTTAACACTCCCGTTAAGGATACAGCTGCTCTATTTTCCAATTGCTTTTTTCAACAAGAGTGTACCTAAATCTGATATGTCTCCTGTGTTCACCTTCTTGCCAAAATTCAATTACTTTTGGGATTACACAAAATCCCACCCAAAAGTCGGGACGAGAAATTTGTGTATTGTGAAATTCTTTCTCCTTCGAATTTATAGCTTGTTCAAAATCTTGCCAATTTTTTAGAATGCTCGATTGTTTTGAGCACCATGCGCTAATTTGACTATCGCGCGCTCGAGAAGAGAAATATTCGTCAGTTCTTTCATCGTTTAGAAGTTTAACATCTCCTTCAATTCGTACTTGCCTAGCAAATTCTATCCAATGAAACACTAACGCAGCTTTGGGGTTCTCAGTCAATTCTTTCCCTTTTTTACTGTTTACGTTAGTGAAAAACACAAAACCTTCTTTACTATATTCCTTTAGTAATACTACTCTTGCAGATGGAATGCAGTCTTTGCTACAAGTTGCTAGCGTCATTGCAGTTGATGAAGAATTAAGTACTGCTTTGTACCACTTTGAAAACAAATCAAAAGGATCTTTTTCAGGTAAGAATGTCATATTCAAAAATAAAATTTAATTCTGACATGAATTGCAAAAATAAGTGCTACGCCCATTTTGCCGTATAAGTGTTATGATATTGTTGCAGATCTTGCAAGGCTTTTGCACTTTACCATATACGTAAAAGTTATTTTGAAAGTATCCAGCAGATCCAGATGGCTGTGCATAATCTTTCAGTGTTGAACCACCAGCAGCAATTGCATCACTCAGAGTATTTTTTATTTCAGTAGCAAGTTTTTTGCACTCTGTATATGTCAAGTCTTGTGCTGGCCTAAGTGGTGATATGCAGGCTCTAAATAAACTTTCAGAAGCATATATATTGCCCACCCCAACTATCAATTTATTATCCATTAATGCAGATTTGATATTTACTTTTCTGCTCTTCAGCAACTCCTGCAGATAGCCTCCACTGAATTCATCTGTGAGAGGTTCTATTCCGAGGTTATTAAAAAAGTTTAGTTCTTGTTCTCTGTTTAAAACAATCACTAATCCAAACCTTCTTGGGTCATTGAAGATTATTGAAGTGTTGTCAGAAAATAAAAATACCACGTGATCGTGCTTATTCCGCACTTGATCGTGGTTAGCATATATAAGCTTTCCGCTCATGCCAAGATGTATGATTATAGCCGAATTATTATCTGTGTGCCAGATTATATATTTACCTCTACGCTTGATATCGTTTATAATTTTGCCCTTTAGCAAATCATCAATATTTTTTGTTATTGGGGTACGTAAATTCCAATTATTAACTATAACATTACTAATTTGCTTGTTTTTAATTTTATCAAGCAAGAAATTAGAGATTACTTCCACTTCCGGGAGCTCTGGCATCTTGTCTACTCTGTTGCTGTTTTTTTCTTTTTAGAATATTTTGCTTTAAAGCTTTTGCCAATCTTTTTTTCTCTTCTTCTTTTTCCTTATTTTTTTTTATGTTATTCATTATCATAATATGTGAACTTGCCGTTGTAGCTCAGGTGGTAGAGTACGTCATTGGTAATGACGAGGTCCCAAGTTCGAGTCTTGGTAACGGCACTGTAGACCTTATAATAAAGACTGAGAAGAAAGTTACAGAGGTAAGTTGTCATGCTTTTTCCATATTTTTTCTACTTTCTTGTTTTTGAGCAGCTCTAGCGCTTTGTGAAAGTGATACCTTGTTTTACTTGGCGCTATTATATCATCAATATATCCATGCGATGCAGCAAAAAATGGGTTAGCAAATTTTTCTTTATATTCTTTAATGAGTGTTTGCTGATCTTTTTCGTGTCGAAATATAATTTCAACTGCACTTTCAGGTCCCATTACAGCTATTTCAGCAGTTGGCCAAGCATAATTTATGTCACCTTTTAAATGTTTCGAGTTCATAACGATATATGCACCACCATACGCTTTTCTAGTGATAAGGCTAATTTTCGGCACAGTCGCTTCAGCGTAAGCGTAAAGCAGTTTCGCTCCGTGTTGTATTATATTATTGTATTCTTGATTTGTACCTGGCAGAAACCCTGGAACATCAATAAGTGTGATGATGGGAATGTTAAATGCGTCACAAAACCTTACAAACCTTGCAGCTTTTCTTGAAGAGTCAATATCCAAACATCCCGCAAGATGCATAGGTTGATTTGCAACAATACCAACAGTGTTACCTCCAATTCTACTAAAACCGATTATGATGTTACGAGCAAAATCTGGTTTTAGTTCAAAAAACTTCCTTTCATCACACACCTTTTCGATAAGTTCATACATATCATAAGGAGTGTTAGGATTGATAGGAATCAGAGTGTTCAAAGATTCATCAACATCATCAATTAAGTCACAGGTTGGTATAGGTTTTGGCAATTCTTGATTATTGGCTGGCAAAAAGGTGAAGAGTTCACGCATTTCTAGTAGCATTTCAACATCATTATTGAACACAAAATCTGCTACTCCTGTTTTGCTTGTATGAATTTTTGCTCCACCAAGATCTTCGTGGCTTACGTCCTCGTATGTAACTTTTTTTACTACATCTGGCCCGGTTATAAACATGTATGAGCTGTTTTTCACCATGAAAGTAAAGTCAGTCAGTGCTGGAGAATAAACTGCACCACCAGCACATGGACCCATGATTAGAGAGATTTGTGGTACAACGCCTGATGCATTTACATTCCTTTGAAAAATTTCTCCGTAACCAGCAAGGGAACTTACTCCTTCTTGGATTCTGGCTCCACCAGAATCGTTTAGTCCGATAATTGGAACCCTGGCATTAATTGCCATATCCATAATTTTGCATATTTTTTTTGCATGTGATGCACCAAGTGATCCGCCAAAGACAGTGAAATCCTGAGAGTAAACAAAAACTTTTCTGCCATAAATAGTGCCGTGGCCAATTATAACGCCATCACCTAAAAAATTAGCATTTTGCATGCCAAAATCAGTTGCGTGATGTTTTACAAACTTATCATATTCTTGAAATGAATTTTCATCTAGCAGTATACTCAGCCTTTCTCTAGCGGTTAGCTTTCCTTTTTCATGTTGCTTGTTAACCCTATCAGGACCGCCTCCTTTTTCAGCTTCTAATGTTTTAGTTTCTAGTGTTTTAAAGTCCTGCATATTAAGGGAAGTTATTTTTCAATAAGTTAAGTATACATTACTTTTTTGAAGTGTCTATTTTTGACATAAACACCTTCTTAAGGTCTAGTGAAAGTAACGAAATTGATGAAACTGCGCACACTGACTGTAACTATCACAAACAGATTTATAGTCTAGCATTTTTAGCGCTAAGCAATTGTACACTGTTTAACAGTGTACATGCTTTGTCTATCAGCTTACACTGTTAGAACTTCCTTAAAATGCTGAGATAGATTAGTATCGTTTAGAGCAGAAGAAGGCGCATTGTTTTTTGTTTGCACAAAGGCCTTAGCAGCTTCAACGATCTTGCTTATACGAGGTTCTTTTTCTAGCTCTTTACAATGCTTTAAGAAGATTTCACAGCTTTTATCATCCATACGTACCATTATTTTGCCAAAATCCTCAGCTTTTTCAGAGAATAAAACCATTTCAATTTTTTCATCTCCCGCTTTAAAGGTCATTTTTATTTTGCCTTTCACATCGTGATATTGTCCATCTCTTATTTTTATTGTATTATCTTCTCCAACTTTTAGTATTCCCTCTAAGTTTTGAAATTCTGAATTGCTCAAAAATTTTGCAGGACTTACAATGCTTTTTTCTGAGTATTTTACACAGTAAAACGCGTTATCTCTTTGTACTACAATGTCTTCTTCATTACTATCACTACCACTGCGTGCAATATCTTTTAACTTTGATAAGTAGTCTTTACGTTTTTTCAATACATCGTTTGGTAATAATTTCAGAAACTCTTTGCTTACATGATTACCTTTTGAAACTAGATCATGCACTTCTGATAAAACAGGCTCTAGTTTACGTTTGCCGTCCTCATTAATGTTTGCGTCATTGTTTTTGAGATGGTGAAGCCTCTTTATCATATAATCTAGTATTGATCCATCTCCTCTACTTACATACACTGGCGCGCTAAACATGATCTTTTTTTGTTTCCAATGCTTTATGGATTTTTGAAACCCCTCTGCCATATTTTCTACAGCTACAGTTATAGGTTTGTCTGATGCTGTGTTATATTCAAACTCTACTGTATACATATCACGCAACCCAGCAAAGATGTTGTCTGCCATCTTTTCGTCAACATGCTCATGTATTGCTGCGGTTGGTATAAATTTTTCTCCAAATCTTTGTGAATTTTTTTCTAATACATTCCCCTGTAACTTTTGTTGTTCTGATTCTAAACTTTGTACTTGCTCGAATGTTAACATAACTACCCTCTAATTTTACATAATAAACTTAAGATAAAATATCCTAATTTCAGAATAAGTATATAATCTATCAAGTCAATAGTTAAAATGAAAAATTTTAATTATAATCTACTATGTACAAAACATGCTCTTAAACTATGCTGAAAATTGCTATAATAGGCCTTCCAAATGCAGGCAAGTCAACTCTCTTTAATAGGCTGGTGAGAAGAAAAGCAGCGGTAGTTAGTGACATTCCAGGAGTAACGAGAGATAGACGAGAAGGAGTTGGAAGAATTAGCGATTTGGAGTTTAAAGTCATAGATACAGGAGGATGGAACGATCAAACTAGTTTTTCACTACAAGTTATTGAGCAAATCGAATTTTCTTTGTCGAGTGCAGATGCAATTTTCTTTCTTGTTGATGCAAAAGTGCAAAATGAGCAGAACAAAGAGTTTGCAAAGTGGCTGAAGAGAAAAACGAATAAACCTGTAATACTAATAGCAAACAAATGTGAAAGTCATAAATCGGAAAATGTTGATTATTTGCAGTTTTTCAATTTCATAGGTCCGGTATACATCTCAGCTGAACATAATCTTGGCATGATTGATCTTTATAATGCATTAGCTAGTGTTATTGAAGGTCTTAGCGAAGGCATTGAGCTGCCTGAAAGTGAGTCCATTAGACTGAGGATTGCGATCATCGGTCGCCCAAACGTTGGAAAATCAACTTTTTTAAACAATCTACTTGCAGAAAATAGACTAATAGTAAGCTCAGAACCTGGTACTACGCGTGATTCTGTGGATCTCTCATACGACCATAATGGGAAACTAATCACTGTAATTGATACTGCAGGAATTCGCAGAAAGGTAAATGTTATTGGCAACTTAGAATCAAGATTCGTTGAAAAAAGCATGGAGTCAATAAAGCGCTCTCATGTGGTAGTTTTAATGCTAGACTCCCTGCTTGGCATTGAGCAGCAAGATTTGTCAATTGCTGAAGCTGCAATTAAAGGGGGGAAGGGAATTATCATTGTTTTAAATAAGTGGGATTTAATAGGTAAGGATGATAGAAGTAAGTTAATAAAATTTGTCAAACAACAGGAAGTGACTCGGTTATTTTTGGAAGTGCCAACTGTAACAATTTCTGCGTTGAAAGGTATGCGCTGCGGTGATGTGATAGATAAGTGTCTTGAAGTGAGTGAATCCTTAAACAAGAAGATCAGCACTGCAAAACTGAATAAGTGGCTAATAGATGCCGTGGAAAAACATTCTCACCCACTTGTAAAAGGTAGAGCGATTAAAATGAAGTATATTGCTCAAATTGGCACCAAACCTCCGGCTTTTTCTTTGATATGCAATGTCCCTGAGAGTGTTGATGAAAATTATAAACGTTATTTAATTAATGGTCTTAGAAAAAACTTCTTTGTTGAAGGCGTACCAGTCAGATTACTTTTGAAAAAGAATAAAAATCCCTATGTAAAGTAGGTAATCTTATTTATTAAATCATTAATAATATAGTTTTTTTATCTTATTAATATTGTTGATAAGCAAATAATATTACTTAAATAAGTAGTTGATAAATTAATATTATATAGTAAAGTATTAACTTATTTAGTACTTTTGCTATGAATTATAAAGGACAAGATTTAAGGCCTGGATCTCCACATACTTTCACGGTTGATACACCTTTAGTATTTCAGTGGCTTCCAAGGCGATATGGATACCCGATTCCAGAAAAATATTTGGAGAGATTGAGCGAATGGGCAAAAAGGGAAGATACGCGTGTAGTGAAATTAGTAATAAATGGATCTGGTTTTACTCCTGAGCAACGTAAAGAGTTGGAAAATAAAATATCAAACAGAGAATTTAACCCAAACAAAAACATAGAGCTTATAGACTTTAATGAGCTGGATTTAAGAGAGTATGAATTTAGCTTTCATTTACAACCGGATAAGGAAATTGAACTGTCTCAATGTTCTAAATACACTGTATCTCGATATTTTAGAGATCTATACTCTATTCCAGAAAGTAAAAGATTATCTTTTGGTGTTGAGATAGACAGTATGCGTATATTTATGTTGCTGGCACTGAAGTCTCCTATGATCTATTTCGATTTTGATATTTTACCTAAAAAGGACAAAAAACTTGGTGAGATTCAGGCTAGACAGGGCTTTTTGGTTGCTGAAAATGACAAGATAGGTCACGACTATGACGGTATACCAAATATTGAGAATGCTATAATTGCTGTAAGTGATGCTGGTAGAGTAAAGGTTACGGAATTTTATAATGAGATAAAGCATAGATTTCAAAAGTATTATCCTACGCTTCGATTATCACCCCATGACATTTACACAATCATGGAAAATATAGTATATCACACTCCTCTTGATAAAGCTTTTTCTACTTTTATGTCTGATTATAAAAGTTTTAGCGAACATTTTAATAGATTGTTAGAAGAAAAAAGATCGCTTATACAAGAAACGTTTGGGTTTAAAACCAATGGAGGGAAGGTTGATATTCAATATGATAACAGCTGGATGAAGAATAAGAATGAATTGTATACCAAGGAAGAGATTGTAAGAATAGATGGTGATGCTAGTGTTGCAACTAGTATCCAAGTCAAATCAGTATCAAGTTGTGAGCATATGTATAGAGGTTAAAAGTAGTAGAGTAGCGCATAGATATGTGGGTTACGTAAAACGTTGTCAAACAAGAGTTGACTCTTCACAGATATTGTAGTAATTCATTAACTATGTCAGATATAAATAACAGTTCTACAATTTTTCTCTTATCAAGTGCTGTTGCTTTAATTTTTGCATATGTGCTGGAGTATTTTTTCAATATGCTACCGTGCGAGTTATGTATGTACGAGCGAGTAGTTTACTATGTTACAGGATTACTTGCAGTAGTGTATATGCTAAAAGACAGCAAAATTCTAATCTATGCGATGTTTTGCAGCTATCTCATTGGTGCGATAATATCTTTTTATCATGTAGGTCTTGAGCTTCACTTATTTCATGATGTTTTAGGCTGTACAGAGCAAGCAAGTGGCAATGTCAGTGTAGAAGAGCTAAGAAATAATCTGTTGAACCCTAATTACTCTCCATCTTGTGACAGACCTCATTATATTTTTGGAATTTCCTTAGCAACATGGAATCTTATTTACCTTATAGTAGCCCTGTTTGTATCAGGTAAGATATATTGTAAAGAAAGAAATTTAAGGCACAATTGGTGCAAAAAATAGCAAGAGTAGATGCTGCATTTGTACACCGCCACCCAGTTTCCGCAATTTAAAGATTTATCTATCTGCCCAATTGTGCCCGATGGATGGGACAATAGAACATTTCTTCTGGGTGCTTGTGCGTATGCCAAGCGCTGCAAAGTATGCAATGCAGGTGGAAAAGGAACAAAAGTGGTTACCCAGGTTGGCACCTTTACTGCCACTCTCAATTCCAGAGCCTTTGGCAATGGACTTTTTGGCTATAGATGGGAGTTCGGTATCTTTGACACTCAGGGGCGAATTACAAGGCAGTGGAAACAATGATATTGAAGGAGTAATTATCAACCTTAGGGGCATATTCAAAGAATTTGATTTTGGTAGCTGGAAACCTGCTGAGAAAGCAACACTAAAATGTACCGTAGCTGCCCATTATTATAAACTTACGATAGGTGGTAATGAACTGATAGAGATCGATGCTGAAAATATGATTAGAAAGATAAATGGTGTTGATCAGATGGCTTTATTACAAGCGATTTTAGGGATTTAATAGAATAGATGGATGTCTTTTCATATAGCCACTTTTTATTGAAAAATTACTGATAATACTGTATAATTATTAATGTTTTTAGGCATTTGTGCTATGGCTTTATCTAAATTTCTCGACCCTAAAAATGATATAGCATTTCGCCGTATCTTTGGTACTGAAAAGAATAAAGATATCCTCATTCACTTCCTCAATGATATTCTAGGCTTTACTGGCAAAGATGAAATAAAAGAAATAGAATTTCTCAGTACTATCATGGATGCTGAAATTGCCTCTAAAAAACAAAGCATTGTTGATGTGCTCTGCAGGGATGAGAATGGGATACAAGTGATAGTCGAAAAGGTGCGACCTGAAAGTCTTCGGTCATATTGTTTAAAAGGAGAGGAATTCATCCAGAAAGAAACTGAAAGGATTCTAAAACTTATTAAACCAGATATTTTGCCATCTGAGTCTACGCATCAGTGCGAATCGGGCAACCGGTTGGTGCCAAGCGATGCGGACAATGAACCTCCTCTTGAAAAAGAAGATGCGTAATCGTAAGAGGAGCATAAACTACAAGTATCATGTGGTTGGAGGGCTAGGCTTAGTGGTATGGTGAACGCAAGTGAAGTATCGTAAGTACGAAAGAGCTAAAGATGCTGATAAGTTCTGACCAAAAGGTAATGTGGATAAGTTACATTCTTCACTTCTGGATGTACGCAAATAATAACTCCACCGGTATAGAGAAGCCACCTAACCCACTGTTGTATGATAGAAGGAACAGGGTAAGCCTGTATTTTCGCCTACATGGCAAGCAAATCGCAAGGAATGCTGATGGAAGTGCAGGTAAAGGAGAATGGAGAAAGCGAATGCCATTTTGTAACGAAATGGATAGAATTTGTAACATTAATTCGCGTGAAAACGAGCAGACTTTCATTTGGTCCCTCGTGACAAGAAACTTTGTCAACCACTTAAGGTAGGAAAGCAGATGATTACAAGTAAAACTGTAAGTGCACTTACCAACAACTCCGAAGCATGGAACCAGTTATCCTGGAAGAAATGCCAGAAAGTTATTGTGAGGCTACAAAGACGTATTGTTAAGGCTGTCCAACAGGGAAGATGGGGGTAAGGTAAAAGCTTTACAACATCTTCTCACACGCTCTTTTAGCGGAAAAGCTTTGGCTGTTAAGAGAGTAACTGGAAAACCAAGGAAAAAACACAGCGGGTGTAGATCGTCAACTATGGTCAACTTGCAATGCTAAATTTCAAGGAATAAAGCAGTTAAAGCAAAGAGGATATAAACCTTCCCCACTAAAACGGATTTATATCAGTAAATCTAATAGCAAAAGAAGACCTCTTGGAATACCTTCGATAGAAAGATAGAGCCATTGCAAGCATTATATCTGTTTGCCCTGGAGCCAGTATCTGAAACAATCAGACTCCTATGGCTTTAGACCTAAAAGATCCTGCGCGGATGCTATTGCTGCTTGTCACTTATTACTGGCAAGACGCAATCGACCACAATGGATACTAGAAGGTGATATCAAAGGGTGCTTTGACAACATTAACCATGAATGGCTTATGAAGCATATTCCTATGGAGAAGAAAATTCTGCATAGTTGGTTAAAGGCTGGTTTCCTAGAGTCAAAAACCTTGTATCCCACAACTGCTGGCACTCGGCTTTGTTGCATAGCTCCTTAATTGATTCAGAACGATAAAACTTTAAATAACTATCTCAAATTTAGCAGTACCAATTTTAGTAAATTCATTTATCAAATAACACTTGACTGAAAGTTCCTTTTCACGATTTACTTCAGACTTATTTTTAAACTAAATCCAAATGTTTTTTTAAGTCTAAAGAAAAAGCTTTCAACGTATGACCTAGCACCATATTTCATTTTCTTCTTCCAATTTGCTACGCCATCTTTATAATTCTCACTCAACCTTATTATACTAATATTTTCATTTCTTTCTGACATGTAGATTTTTGCATCTTTTCTTGGCCGTATTATAGGCTTTATATTATATTCTTTACATATTTTATACACATTCGTTGCATCATAAAATGCATCTGCGTAGAGGGATAAGATATTGTACTTATTCTCTATTTTTTTTAGCATGTTATATGCTAATGTACTATCACGTGAAATAGCATTAGTGTATTCCGTAGCTATTATAGCTCTTTTCATAATAGTCCGAAAAGCTTATAGAAAAGCGGAATCAACAGCATGACGAAAAGATGTGAATAGAGGGATGTTTTTCCTAGCTCTGTTTTTTATAGCAAACCAATGATGCTCAATTTTGTTAAAATCGGGAGAATAAGGCGGTAGATATAAAATTTCTGCGCCAACTCCTTTAGCAAATTCAGTAATCTTATTAGACTTATGAAAAGTAGCATTATCAAGGATAACAGTTTGTCCAGGTTTCAAAATCGGTGTCAGAAACTGCTCAAACCATTTATTAACATATTACAGTGGCCTTCAAATGTTAACGGAACAACTATTTTCCTGCCGTTTAAGGCTGCAATCATACTGATTCGTTGAATTTTTTTACCAGATTTTAGAGCATAAAACCTCTGTCCCTTCTGGCAATATCCATAAGGGTAGTCCTCGGTGTTATCAATGCCAGACTCATCTATATAAACTAAGTTTTGAGGTTCTTTTGTTGCTATAATTTTCAAAAATTCAGCGCGTTTTTCTTCGTCCCTTTCTTTGTATCCATATGTCTTTTTTTGCGTGTGAGTCCAATTTTTTTAAGAGCTCGATGAATCGTTGGGATACTAACATTGCTCCAAAGCTTAGCCATTTCCGATAGAGTTTTTCCACCATATTTTTTAGCAAATTCAGTAAATTTATTCCAGTCAGTAATTTTGTGATT
>NZ_QPIP01000030.1 GCF_003344345.1 Wolbachia endosymbiont of Cylisticus convexus
TCTGATGGCTCTGAAAATTTTATATCTTCTCCTGGGTCTAAAAGCTGCATTGTTCCAGGTTCTAGGCCAGATAGTGCTACTCCTTGCTCATTTGCTTGCTCCTCACCTAAAATATTTGCTTCAGGATCGAGTCTTGTAATAAACCCTGCAAACATCGCAGCAGTCTTTTTTCTTACTAATTCTGCATCATCGTATTGATCAAGTTCATAAAGCTTTAGCAGTATATTAGAAAGCCATGGCTCTCCCCTAATTTGCCCAGGTCTTAGTGGTCTATAGATATGTAAAACATCGTTTGCTGGCACTCTTACTGACTCTCCAAAGGTATTTTCACCAGGGTGTTCTTTAAATAGGTAGTATGCTTCTCTTTGCCCAAGCCTGTTAAACTCAATCCCGTTTCTTATTACATTACCATTTCCTAAAGTTTGATTTGTTTTATTATCTAAATGTTCAGACTCAAGTACTTGCAGTTGTAATGGTACAGAAAATCCATCTTCGAGTTTACGATTTCGGAGGCGTACAAAACATTCTCCTCCCTCTATCATACTTCTGCATACTAGAGCTTGTAATCCATAAAAATCACTTACTCCGTTACTGTCTGCTTCATCTGTCCATTTTAGCCATAATTCTTGCACCTTCTTTCGAAATTCTCCATCTCTTGCTTTTGATTGCGGTTTTATTCCTGTTCCAATAGAGTTACTTACTATTGTATCAATAATATTTGCTGCATATGGATTTTTTCTTACCATATCACGAGAGCGGCTACGCAAGTGCTCAAGGCTTTGAGAAAGCAAATTATTTATGCTTCCCGCTTCTCCTTGCCAATACATTACCCTTCTTCCTGAGCCTGCTGCATCCCAGGCTGAACTTTTGATTTTTGGCTTGCTAAATAGTTGTTTGAAATTTTTCAGCATCATACTAACCAAAATTCTCTTAATTCTTTTAATGTGCCGTTAAATTTATTTCTGTCACATTTTCCGATTCCACTTACTTCATGTGGCTCTGGACCATTTTTACCGTCGGTGTATTGCCATAAAATCCACTTATTCCAGCCTTGCGGTAAAACAGGTTGATCTCCATATCTTGCTATCCATAATGGACATTTAGTCAAAATTGGTGTGGCAAAATCTTTCAAAAAATTAGCACCTCCATACACTAAAGGTGAACGCCCTGTTTCTTCTTGAACTTTTTTAATAAAATCTTCTGCTTGTCTTGGTTCTATATTTTTTCCACTTTCGTTCTCTTCAATATCAAGAGCAACAATTGTATTTTTAGCTTTACCCACTGTATTCAAAAAGTGATTTGCTTGATCCTTTCCATCTTCCCCTACACCGAAATGATATGAACCCCATAATAGACCCAAGTCTTCAGCTTCTTTTCTTCTTTCTTTGTATTTTGAATCTATGTACTCTGTTCCTTGCGTTGCCTTATGAATTACTCCAACTATACCACTCTCTTTAGCTAACTCAAAATCCACATTTTCTTGCCAATGTGACAAATCTATTATTCCATTTACTGAACTCTCTCTATTGTCCCATAGTTTTATGAAAGTTTTTAATTGCTCTAAAAATTCAGAATATTCCTCTTTTACAACTTTTCTCAGAAAATTTTCCCTCATATAACTCCTTTATTTGTTGCAAAAATAATCTTTCGTTTAGGCTTCATTCCAGCAATCTTTAGTTCACCTTTGATGCGTTGTCTTAAGCTCAGTAGATCCTTTATCTGAACTTCAGCATATCTCACAACATGATCACCATATGCAATTGATACCACTCTTTCGCCACTCTGAAGCTTCTTTATTGCTTGTTCAACTTGAATTAAATAATCTTCGTTATACATTTATTGCTTGCTGATCCATTTGCTTTTGACTATTTTCTTTGATTTTTATTTTCCGGTTTTTCACTTAAACTATTCCATTTACTCTCTGGCCATCTGTCTATTCCCAGTGCTATCGATGCAGCTCTTGCATAAATTCGGCAATCTAGTACTTCATTTCTTTCTCTTACCTTTTGCCACTCCTGTTTGGTGTATCCTTTTACTACCTTACTGACTAATTGCTCTGCCGTTAACTGCTTAAAATATTCGGGTGCATACTCAGGAAAATGACAGTATCCTGCTGGCACTTTCTCTTCTTCTTTTAAAATATTAAGTAGCTGAAAAAGCTCTGACTTTAATATCGATACTCCTACTGGCCAGAGCTTTATTCCTCTTTTTAGCTTTTGACCACCAACTGTTATATCAACTCTACTTGGGCTGCTAAGTGGCACTAGGGCTTTATTTACACCTTTGACTGCCATTACTCTTCCAGATCCTTGATGACCTCTTACCCAGTTGTATACTTCTTGCGTTGCATATCCAGCATCTACTGCCATCATACTTATCATATATTCAAGCCCATTTTCACCGATAAAATGATGATTGAGGAGCTCCGAAAGCTTTCCCCATACTTCTCCACCTCCTGTATCTCCTTCAAATACTCGATAGTCTATTGACCAACTTTCGCGGCTTTTTCCCCAGGCTACAACTTCTACTTCTAAACGATCTTTTTGGACATCAACTCCTGCTGTGAGAACTACTTCGCCTTTTGGTACTGTGCCAATCTGAAAAAATTCTCTTCTGTTAAATAATTGCTTCCAGTCTGGTACTTCTCCTTTATCTACCCAAGTTTCTCCAAGCGTAGTATTTATCCAAACTTTCAGTAATTGTTCACTTTCTTTGGCATGGAGAAAATCTTCTACTGCTTGTTGCCAACTATACCAACCAACTGGACTGTAAAGACTTGAAAGATGAAATCCTTTTTTCTCACCTTTTACTCTATTAGTAGGTCTCCATTCTCCACGCTCAAGTATCTCTGTCTTTTGATGATTTTCTATTTTGCCGCTACATTCAGTGCAGACATAATGTGCTGTTCTTGAGTCGTTGTTCTCCCATTTAATTTGTGACCATTTTAATATTTGGTAATAATTACAATGCGGACATGGTACAAAAAAATATCTCTTATCTGTTGCTTCAAATTCTTTCTCAATTCTGCTTATTCCATGAATCGTTGGCGTTGACACTAAAAAAATCTTTCGCCGTGCAAATGTATTAGTTCGTGCAATACTGAGCAGTACTGGATCTCCTTCTCCTCCTGAATCTCCTGGGTAGGCATCTATTTCATCAAGAAAGAGATATTTTACTGGCATAGATCTCAGTGCTACACTGCTATTTGCTCCGGTTATTACTACTATTCCACCTGGAAATTCCTTACTTTGTACAGTATTGCCTGAATCTCTTGATCTTGGGTCTTTTACTTTACTTTTTAAACATGGTGTACTTTCAATCAGTGGCGCAAATCTTCCTTTTGACCAACGCTTTCCCATTTCAACTGTTGGCTGTACTACTAGCATTGGTCCTGGTGTTTGATCGATGATATAGCCAATCCAATTGTTGCCAGCTTCTGTTCCTCCAATCTGCGCTCCCTTCATAAATACTACTTTTTCTGCTGGTGAGGACGGAGAAAGTGAATCCATGATTTCTTTTAAATAAGGAGTTCTTTCCGTTCTCCACTTTCCTGGCTCTGATGCTGCAGTTGGTGCTAGAACTCGATACTCATTCGCCCACTCTGATACTTTAAGCTCTGGATCTGGTTTTAAACCTTCAGAAAATGATGTGGCGTATATCATATTGCTAGCTCTTCACCATCATTAGATAACATCACTTAAATTAGGACTTACGCTCTCACTTGTTTTCTCACTTTCGAGTTCAATAAACATTTTCTTTTCAAGCGCTTCTTCTATATACTTCTGAATTAAATTACTCATTACTATTGCAGCTATGAGTGCAACTATTCCCACCATTACTGCAGCTATAATGTTAGGGTAAATTCCCACTATCGCTATTGCACATACTGTTATAGAAACACAGATGATATTGATATATTTCTTTATTTTTTTGTCTGCTATTTTCCTTTCTTCAAAATATTTATTGCTCAATAAATGAAACGTTGGAAAGTTGTCATTTTTTCCAAATAAAACTATATCTTTTTCTTTGCTTAATAACTTTATCAGTTTTACGTTATTTGTTGTTATTGCGTACTGAAAAACATCTGTAGCATCTGCTCTTTTCTTTAGCAGTAATTTTACTATATTAAAATGTCTATTTATTGCTGCAAGATATATCGCTGATTCTCCTTTATTGTTTAAAATATCTACTTCAACTCCCTCTTCTAAAATCTCTTCTAGGAACTCCTCATATCCTTTTTTTGCAGCTAAATGAAGTAAACTGTTTTTATCTTCTCCATATTTACTACTCATTAAAATTTCCACTATATCTTGTTTATTCCTTTCTCTTGCATAACAAAATGGTGTTTTGCCTTTATCATCTCTAATCAAAGGATCTATATCTTCTCGCGTTAGTAAAACCTCTATTGTTTTAAGTCTTTCAGCATAATGTAATGGTGTTTTATTTTCATAGTCTTGTAAATTGACCTTGGAGTTTGGAGCATTTGTTAAACACCTTACAATATCCAAACACAAATCTCGTTCATCATAATTGCTAACGCTTACAGCATTGTGAAGAGGTGATAACTTTGTTGCATTTTCTCCACTACCGGTCCTATTTACATTTGCATCGAGGTCTACTAGTTTTTTTACTACTCCTATTTTCTTGTTGTTTACTGCATAATGAATTGCTGCGTGATTTCTCGCATCAAGAATGTCCTTATCCGCATTTCCTTCTCTAATTAAAATTTCTACTATTTCTTCATTTCCAGCTCCTGCTGCTAAGTGTAATGCTGTATGTAGTAGAGCATTCTGCTCATTAACATTAACCCCTTTGTCGAGTAAAAACCTTACAGCATTTGCTTCATTCAACATCGCAGCTAAGTGGAGTAAGCTATCTTGCTCTGATCCGTATTTGTTATTAATTAGCGCCTGTAATATTTCTTCTCTTGCACAAGAGAGCGCACTTTTACCATCATCATCAGTGATCAGTGGATTAATATTTTTCCTGTTCAGTAAGAGTGCAACCATACCAAACTCGTTAATTTCTACTGCATAATGCAGCGGTGTCTTTCCATTTAATCCTCTAACATTTACATCCACTCCTGGTTGATTAATGAGACACTTTATTAATTCTAAACTTAAGTTAGCAGACATTATTTAAAACTTAATATTAGATAATTCTTGTAATGAGTTTGTAATCTCTTCAGTTAGCGCCATATGAATCTTTTCAGTGTCACTCAGTGATGCAAGTAGTGCTGAAACTCTATTTGGAATATTAAGCAAATTATTACGGACAACTCTTGCTACGTTAAATGCATCGCGCTTTACTTCCTCTACTGCTACAAGTTCTCCTATCTCAGCCTTAGCTTTCGCCTCAAGTAGTTTACCTCGTTCCATTTCATTTTTTATTCGAGTTTTAAGCAACATTGTGGAAAGGTTACTTGTATTTTCGTTTTCTGGATTTTTCCTCCTCAGTGGCTGACTTGGATCTCTTATTGCTGCTACCGCTTCATTTGCTTGCTCTCTATTGATCAAACCATCCTCCAACTCAACTATTCCTTTTTTTACTAAATAACAGACATATTGCTTTGAAACTCCTAGTTCTTTTGCCCATTCCGTTTGTGTGATCTTTTCCACTTTTTTTGCCCCTTTATTGCTGTTTTTCTTCTTGAATTTGTGCAAAAGTTTTGTCAGTACCAGATAGAATTGCCTTCCTACCTGTGTATATTTGCCAACGTTTTATGGTTACATCTACAAATTTTGAATCTAGCTCTATTGTTCTGCAAATTCTTCCTGTTCTCTCACATGCAATCAGTGTGCTGCCAGAACCGCTAAATGGATCAAGTACGATATCTCCAGGTCTGCTGCTATTAACTATTGCTTTCTCCATTAGCTCTACTGGCTTCATCGTTGGATGTAGTGTATTATGTGTTGGCTTATCATAAAACCATAGATCACTTTGATTTCTACCTCCATGCCACTCACGTTTATTGCCGCTTTTCCATCCATAAAGCATTGCTTCGTATTGTCTTTGATAATCTGATCTTCCTAGCGTAAAGTGATTCTTCGCCCAAATGATAAAAGTTGACCATTTTCCTCCCGCTTCCTCAAATGCTTTTTGCAACGTTGAAAACTCTGATGATGATATGCAAATGTAAATTGCACCTTTCGTATATGCTAAAATATGGGAACAGATATCGTAGAGAAAAAGTTCGTACTTTTCACCTTGATTATCGTTTAATATCTTTTTATCTTGGCTACCAACATAATCAACATTATATGGAGGATCACAAACAGTAATGTCTGCCGTTTTATCATCTAACAGCGCTTTATATGATTCAACTACAGAGCTATCACCACAATAGATTCGATGATCACCTAAAATCCATAAATCCCCTGGTTTTGTTATTTCTACCCTTTTTTCATCACCAACCAAGTCAGAAAAATCTTCTTCTTCTCTATCTAAATCATCAAGAAAGTTTTGAACTTTTTCTAATTCAAATCCAGTCATTTTAAGATCAAACTGCAAATCTTCTAACTCTTGAATTTCTACCTTTAAAAGATCATCATCCCACTTTGCCCAATTAGCTGATTGATTTGCCAGTAATCGAAAAGCTTTGGTTTGTGGTTCATTTAGATTATCACTTAAAACAACAGGAATACTCTCCATACCAAGTTTTCTTGCTGCTTTAAGTCTTAAATGACCATCAACCATAGTTCCATCGCTTTTTGCAACTATTGGTATACGAAAGCCGAATTCCCTGATTGAAGCACACATTCTGTTTACTACGTCATCATTTTTACGTGGATTACGCTCATATTCGACCAGATTTCGAGTAGGATAGTAGTGGATTGCTAAATTCATATAATTACTGTACTAATTAAAAAGTTAATATTCAAAATATCTCTGACGCTAAAGAAGGCCTGGGGTCTGACCCACCAAACCCGCCAGTATGGCTGAAAGGACCCACTTTTATGGTATTTTTAATACATTAAAATCTTTACTAAGATTCATAACGTAGAACATTAATGCCAAAGCATCCCCCTCATTATCATCTCTAGGTAAAAAACCTTTTTCCTTTACAGCTTCAATCACTTCACTCTTACTTGCATTACCTTTGCCTGCTATAAAGCGTTTTATAGTTTTAACATTAACACCTTTGTATGGCACATGATGTTCTTCACACCAAGCAGACAGCACTGCAAGAAAACCACCATAGCAATGAGCTGCATCAGTTCCTAGATGTCTTCTCACTTCTTCAAAATAAACTGCAGAAATGTCTTTCAAAGAATTAAGCCAATTACAAAAGTTTAAGAAGCACATTCCGCCTCCACTGAAACGGCTACCATGAAAACTTTTGCTTCCACTTTCAATTACTCCATCTGTTAGAATTGCCCAGCCTGTCTGTTTGCCGAGGTCCAGTGTTAGGATTGACATTTTCTTTATGTTTGAAGCGCGTAGAGGTAAACTAACCTCGTTGAAACAATGCCCTTCTATTATATATATACCGGATTTCTTACTACTTTTTCCGGGATTTTCTAAAAAAAAAGTTAAAATAATTTCAAAACTGCTTACCAGCTAAAGAATAAAGTAGATAGTTCTCTATTTTTAGAGTTTTACAGTTGCTTGTCTTTTTTACAAATAACCTATATGCTACTTGAAGTAAGGTAGAGTAGATATGATAATAAATGAAAACGAAATTTTATTATATACAACTCCAGATGGAGACGTGAGAATTGATGTTTTGTATCGAGATGAAAACATTTGGCTTACACAAAAAAGAATGGCGGAGTTGTTTGATGTTAATATTAGAACAATTAGTGAGCATTTACAGAACATATTTGCTAGTCAAGAGTTAGATAAAGATTCAGTTATCCGGATTTTCCGGAATACTGCTGAAGATGGTAAACAGTACCCTACACAATTTTATAATTTGGATGCAATTATAGCTATTGGTTATCGAGTTAATTCTAAAAAGGCTACATCTTTCAGAGTATGGGCTACAAAAATTTTGAGAGATTTCATCATCAAAGGATTTGCATTAGATAGCGAACGGCTAAAAAACGGCCCAAAGTTTGGCAAAGACTACTTCAATGAATTACTTGAAAAAATCAGGGAAATACGAGCATCCGAACGTAGGTTTTACCAGAAGATTACTGACATTTATGCTGAATGCTCTGCAGACTATGATCCAAATTCAGAAATAACAAAACAATTTTATGCAAAAGTACAGAATAAATTATATTGGGCGATTTATGGCCTGACTGCAGCAGAGCTAATATATTCTCGAGCTGACCACAAAAAACCAAATATGGGGCTAACTACATGGAAAGATGGTCCTGGCAACAAAATTCATAAGAGTGATGTGAGTACTGCAAAAAACTACTTGACTGAAAAAGAGTTGAGTGAACTAAATCATATTGTTTCGATGTATCTAGATTATGCGGAACTTCAAGCAAGAAAGCATCGGCTAATGAAAATGCAGAATTGGGTTGAAAAGTTGGATGCATTTCTATTGTTCAATGATTATGAAGTACTTAAAGATGCTGGTAAAGTTAGTGCTGAAGTTGCAAAAGCTCTAGCTGAAGGAGAATACGAAAAGTACAGAGTTATACAGGACAAATTACATGAATCTGATTTTGATGAATTAATTAAAGCAAGTAAAGAAAGTGAGAAAATAACTACAACAAAAACCAGCTTGTAGTTGAGCTATCTGTGTTTGACATCTTGCTTTTATTTTAATTTCAAGGGGGGTGAAAAATTGTCCCCACCCTTTAGAAAGCCCTATCTGCCAATAAATAGTGAAAACATAAATCTTTGTCTCCATTGTACGCGATAAAATTGGAGACGTAAATAAATAAATTTAGACCTTTGTCTCCATCTTGAACTATTGAAAGGGTTTTGTAGCTTATGTTTATGGCAGCAACTTCAAACTTTTTTCCTTTAGCTTCATCTACAAATTATTTATTAGAGATTACCTAAAGACTCAACTTAAGAGTTTTAGATAAAAGTTGTTATATTTCTATAAGACCTCTAAAATAACCAGCTCTTGTTGCACCAAAATTACAAAAACTGTTCACTTTTTGAAAAAATATTTTACAACAAATAAAAAACGTGATAGGCTAAGGTGAGGCTTTTTTATAGTGAGTAAAAGTTTAAGGTAAGAAATAATTTTAAAATGACTCTTAATCGAGTTTTAAGCTACCTTACATGAGTAATTTAGATCCTGGTTGTACAATTGGTGCCCTGAAGTTGTAGAATCTTTTTAAAACGCTATTATCAGCTATCTTGTCTTTTGTAAGCATTTATCTTTTTTAGGTTATCCAAAATGCAATAGTAGGTTTTTCATATTTTTGTCTCTGTGTTGTATTTTTATTTAGGGCGATCTGATTCGTTAAGTCTTCTGGAAATGGAAAAATAACGTCTTATAGGTATTAAATGGATAAAAATGCAGAATTTCAATGGTTTAGGTGTATTATATTTCTATTTCCTTATTTTGAAATTTTGCTGGAAATCACAAAACTCAGAACGGCTTTTTACTCCTTAAAACCTTACTTTGAAGAATAGGCCACAGTAGTAGATTAGGTATTTACCATAAAAATGTGACCTTTAGCTATTTTTAAAGGCTATTAAAATTTAGTGATACCTTTAATTATCTTATAATAACTAGGTTTATGTCTACTAATATCATGAAATGCAGATATCACATGGTCCACCTATATGCATAAGTAGTTAGAACTTTTACCAGCTAAAAAACAAATTTGCAAATTTCACAAACCAACCTTAGTCATCTCTGCTTACTGTAGTAAAAAAGTTCTTGGCACAAAGATACAAACATGAAAAAGGCGTTTCTCTTTAAAGCTAGCTACACTTTTTAAGTGGGAAACCAACCCCCTGATTAAAGATCGCTTATAAAACAACTCTAAACTCAACTAAAAGGTATTTTCAGTAGTCTTACTATCACGAAGCAAACTTACCTGTAAGTTTAATAAAATTTTCATGCCTTGTAAAGAAAATTTTCTAAAAAGAATTTAACGTTTCCTGTCTCAAATCCTTTTTTTAGAGAGTCATCTACAAAGGTTAAAGAATAAATAAGAATGAAAAATATAAAATATAAATAGGGTATTATTATATACCTTATTTTTATTATTTATAATAATAGGGTTTTTCTCTAAACTAAGAAACACTCAAAATCAGCCAAGGAGCAGCCTTTTATGATATTATAGTAGTTTGCTTGACTTGTAACCTTAAATTATGTTAAACTACCCTACAGTAGACTACTTCTCAGCTTAATGAGATTTCATTTTATAATCTAAACTGACCTAAACTGCCTAAAATCATCGTAATCTCAAACCTGACTTCTTAAAATTTCGGACGAATTTGCGTGTATATAAATTTGTTGGACAAAAAACCTATCTACAGTTTTTAAAATTTTGGTGAATATATATAGTAAGGGAACACATGTACTTTCATAAACATATATTTGCTGTTAGAAAAAAAATTTCTCTACTCTTCCGGAAAAACCTATGAGAAATCCGGTATTACTATAGTAAAAGGTACAGAGACATCTCTCTACCCATATAACTGTATTTTAAATTACCAGCCTTTAAGAACATCATCACGAGCTATGTAACAGAAAAAAAGACATTTTGTCAACAAACATAGCTTATTTTAACAGGAGAAAACAATATGCATGATAAGCAAGCTTTATTTGAAAGAGCAGCAGAAGTAAAAGCAGAACTACTCTCAAGAATAGAATCATCTTTATCCTACTTATTACCAAATGGTACTTTCCACGGCGGTAAGTTCTATGTTGGTAATATTAGGGGAGATAGGGGAAAAAGCTTAGTAGTAGAAATAAGAGGAGAAAAAGCCGGATTATGGGTTGATTTTGCCACGAGCGACGGTGGTGATATATTTGATCTCTGGCGGGATGTTACTGGCAAGACGAAGTTTCTTGATACCATAGAAGATATAGAACAATGGCTTGGCCGTTCAACATTTCAACCAAATCAGTTGGAATACTTAAATAAATCAGAAATACATTGGGATTACCACGATGAAAACAACCAAGTAATAGCTAAAATTTATCGTTATTATGATGCTGCAGGAAGAAAACGATATAGCTGTTTTAATGTAAAAAACTCAAGTAGTACTGCACCGGAACCAAGACCTTTATATAATATTCCAGGTATAATTAAATCTGACAAAATTGTTTTCGTTGAAGGTGAAAAATGTGCTGAAAGTTTAATAAATAAAGGCATAACCGCAACAACGACGATGTTTGGGGCAAATTCACCTATTGAGAAAACAGATTGGACTTTGCTAAAAGGTAAACATATTATCATTTGGCCAGACAATGATGAAGCAGGCAATAAATATGCCAAAAACGCTGAAAAGAAACTTTTAGAACTTGGTGTTGCATCACTTGTCACACTTAAGATTCCTCAAGATAAACCAAAAACTTGGGATGCTGCTGATTGTATTCAAGAAGGGATAGATGTTGAAAAGTTTTTAGCTACAACTATTCGCATACCATGTAGAAAAAACGTTACCTTCTTTCTTGCAGATCAATACTTAAATGAAAAATCTTCTGGACCAGGTGATATTATTGAGCCAAGAGTTTTAACTCCAGGTGGTCTTTTAGTATTTGGTGGAGCTCCGAAGGTTGGTAAAAGCGATTTTCTCATCTCATGGCTTACATATATGGCTGCAGGAAAATCATTTCTTAGCATGTCACCTACTAAGCCTTTACGAATTCTTTATCTTCAAACAGAGGTTGGTTATTTCTACATGTGTGAGCGCATGAAACAACTTAAACTTGATCCAGAGGTTCGTAAATTAGTTTCCTGTAATTTAGCTATTACACCACAAACAAGGCTGCTTTTAAATGAAGACGGCATTAAAGACATTGTCACTGAAGCAGAAAAGATCTTTGATCCAAGTACAGTTGATGTCATTGCCATTGATCCATTGCGTAATATCTTTGATGCTGATGAACATGGTAGTGAAAATGATAATAATGCCATGATTTTCTTTCTCCAGGAGAGAGTTGAAAAACTGCGTTCTCTAATCAATCCAGATGCTGGAGTAATTTTAGTGCATCATACAAAAAAAATGCCAAAGAAGTTATTGGAAGAAGATCCATTTCAAAGCTTTAGTGGCGCAAGTAGTCTGAGGGGATTTTATACTACTGGAATGGTCATGTTTAGGCCGGATGAGAAAAACAGCAATCGTCAATTGATATTTGAGTTACGTAACGGTCATTCCATTTCACCAAAATGCGTTGATAAAGTTAATGACCATTGGTATGAGATTGATCCAGAGTCACATAGGCTAGTGAATAAAGATTATGGTGAAAAACTAGATGCCGAACGTTCTCGTAGATATGACATCATCTTGGACTTAATATGTGCAGAAGGACGTAAGGGTCATGCTTATACAATTAATCAGTTTTGTCAGGCATTTGAAAATAAAGAAGGTCTTGGCAGTACACATTCTATACGTGATCGTCTCGATGTCCTTGCTACCAAAGGCTACGTTAAATTCAACAAAGAAGGCAAAAACGCTGCAAGAAACAAATACGGAGTACTTTGCGTTGAAGGTATGGAATTTGGGGAAAAAATATTTGATCCAGAGAAGAATAAAAAGGTTACAGTCTATCACAGATTACTACCCACACACTACAAGTCACCACACTATGGCAGCGTAATTCCTGTAGAAAATCCAAATACTTGGGTTTATCACAATTAAATTATTAACACTTTAATCATTTCTTAATTAGAGGGGCAAAATATGCATTCTAAAAATTCCTATATTGGTATTAACCCAAAAGTTGTTAAACACATACGACACTATGCTAAGCTTCTGAAGAGAGGAAAAGCTTTTGCTTATAAAGACATTGAAGATGTTGAGCAAGATCTTTTACTTGACTGTTTGCCTGGCCTTGAGGGTTATAATGAACTTGAAGGACATTTTATAAAACAGTACGTTAAATGCCGTGCTCTTAATTTAAAAGAGAAAGAACTATGTAAAAAACGTACCATTAATTTTGTTGATGAAGCTTTATACGAAGAGAGCGATGAAAGTCTTGAATATAGCTCCGCAGTACGCATTGACGTAAATGAAGCAATTGCAAAGTTACCTAGAGAGTTAAGAAAAATATGTAAACTATTGGCAGAAGATCACAGCATTTGTGAAATTTCCAGAAGGACTGGTATACCAAAATCAACTCTCTACGACACAATCAACAAACTACGCAAAGAGTTTTCCCACCTAAAAACATACCTAAAACGAGATTTCTAACTCTATATCATAAGGGGGGAAAACATGAAAATAATAAACAACAAAGAAAGAGCAAAAATAGTAACAGGTGTGAAAATGGTAATCTTCGGACCTTACGGAATTGGCAAGACTAGCTTACTCAAAACTCTCGATGAATCAACAACACTTTGTCTTGATTTTGAAGCAGGACTTTTAGCTGTACAAGACTGGAAAGGGGATTCTATCAATATGCGCACTTGGAATGAGGCCAGAGATATTGCTTGTCTTATTGGTGAGCCAAACCCTGCACTAAAATCTGATCAAGCATACAGCCAAAGACACCATGAACATGTATCTGGCAAGTATAAAGATCTTCTTTCTGAAGTTTCTAAATACCGATGCATCTTTGTAGATAGTATAACTGTTGCTTCACGTTTATGTCTATTATGGGCAAAAATGCAACCTGAAGCTTTTTCTGAAAGAAGTGGAAAGCAAGACATGAGAGCTGCTTACGGAATGCTTGCTCAAGAAATGATGGCTTGGCTCAATCAATTTCAACACATCAGAGATAAAGACATCATCATAGTTGGCACACTAGGTCAATATCTCGATGACTGTAATCGTTCAACCTGGCTACCTCAATGTGAAGGGGCTAAAACTGCTAGTGAGATTCCAGGGATAGTTGATGAAGTAATTAGCATGGTTGGAATCAAGAAAGATGATGGCACAGAGGTTCGCTCATTTGTCTGTCAGACTATTAACTCTTGGGGATATCCCGCTAAAGATCGCAGTGGCTGCCTGAATATGGTTGAAGAACCGCATTTAGGTAAATTACTTGCGAAAATTAAAGCCAAAACTTTGCTGTTTAATTAAAAATTGGAGAAATTATTATGGAACAAAGCTTTTTCAATATCGGTCAAAAAATCCCTTTCTTCAGCGTAAAGGAGTATTTAAGTGATCAAACGCCAATACCAAAAGATATAATCTCACCAAGAATTCTGACAAAAAGAGGTCTATTGGTACTGGGTGGTCCACCTAAAATTGGCAAAAGCGATTTTCTAATTTCATGGCTCGTCCACATGGCTGCTGGTAGATCATTTCTTGGTATGACACCAAATAGACCTTTGAAAATTTTCTACATGCAAACTGAAATTGAATATGAATATATGAAAGAACGGTTGCAACAACTTCAACTTGATAACGAACTTTTGAATGTAGCTGCCAATAACTTAATTATCACGCCAAGAGTGCAATTATCATTTAGTAGTGAAGAAATAGATGAAATTAAAAATGTTGTCAAAGAGCGTTTTAAACCTGATATTATTGCGATTGATCCTCTTCGTAACATTTTTAACTCAAGTGAATATGGCAATGAAAATGACAATAGCGCTATGCTATTCTTTTTGCAAAAGACACTCGAAAGACTGAGAAATATTATTAATCCAGATTCAGGCATAATACTCACCCACCATACAAAAAAACTATCCAAAAAAATGTTAGAAGAAGATCCATTTCAAGGCCTAAGCGGTGCTGGATCTTTACGTGGATTTTATAGCACTGGCATGGTGATGTTTGCTCATGATGAAGAAAGCAGTGTACGCCAGATAGTATTTGAGCTTCGTAATGGTGAACGTGTGGCAAGTAAGCTTGTCGATAAGATAAATGGTCATTGGGAGCTTGTAGACCAATGGAGTTTTACTTAATTTATAGGAGGACAATATGTTATCAGATTTTTTAACTGATTTTAATAACGCAAAACTGCAGGGCAGTTTAATACCGAAAGGTACAACAGTCAAGGTAAAAATGGCAATAAAGCCTGGAGGTTATGAAAATTGGTTCACTAAAAGCTACACTACTGGCAGCATCTATTTAAACGCTGAATTTACTGTCACTGAAGGTCTATATGCAAAACGTAAGATTTTTCAAGTAATTGCATTAAAAGTGGCAAAGCAAGCGTTGAAGGAGAAGATGTTTGGGCAGAAGCTGGACGTTCTATGCTTAGAAGTATTTTAGAGTCAGCACGGAACATTCATTCAAATGACACTTCAGAAAAAGCAGTTATTGCTAGAAAGATCAACTCTATAGCTGATTTTAACGGGTTAGAATTTACTGCAAAAGTTGGTATTGAAGCTGATCGATATGGAGAAAAAAACAAGATTACTACAATTATTACTCCAGAACAAAATAAAAATGTTCAAAATGATTGGGTCCCGTTTTGAGGTACGACGAAGAAAAGTTATGGACTGCTGTCATTGAGAGGGCTATGAAAGATGCAGTAGGAAAAAACGTAAAGCTGAAAGAAGAAGCGATAAAATGGTTAAATTCTGAATCTTTTGAAACTGTTTGTGAGCTTTGATTTTCAATATGTCAAAAAGCATTGTTTCGATATTCTCGAAAGAAAAAAGTAGTTCTGGTTTTTTAAGATAAAAGAATGTTTAAGCATAGAAATGCACTTCAAAAAAAATTTTCATTTTTTCCGGAAAAACATGTGAGAAATCCGGTATATATATATAGTAAGAGGGGCAAACATGTCAATACTCACACAATCAGGTCGAGCAGCAATAGCAGCTAGCATAAAAAAGCAATCTATCCATCTTGCTTGGGGAACAGGTGATTCAAGTTGGGAAAGTAGCCATAAAGTAGAAAAAACTTTCGTTAAGGGTGAAATAATGCTTGATCACTACCATGTTAAAGATGCTAGAGTTTTTCAAGGGCAAACAATTTATCAGCCAAGTATTGATTATATAGTTGAGAGTAGTACTGGTGTTATTCAGCGCACAGAAAACAGCTCTATTGTAGAGAATAGTACAG